>NZ_JASKYR010000923.1:0-2029 GCF_041028215.1 Streptomyces flavofungini | reverse complement strand
CTTCGGCACCGTCCAGAAGTCCGACGCCGTCTCGGTCATCGAGTCGGGCACCCCCCCCCGCAGAGGCGCCCCCGCACACCGGCGGCATACTTACTCTGATCGACGGCACCGCAGGTCTGCTGACGGTAGCCGCGCTCGGCATCGTCCTGCTCCTCTTCCTGATCATCAAGATCAGGCTCCAGCCCTTCGTGGCGCTGCTCGCGGTCTCGATCGTCGTCGGCCTCTCGGCCGGTCTCTCCGTCACCGAACTCTTCGGCACCGTCCAGAAGTCCGACGCCGTCTCGGTCATCGAGTCGGGCATGGGCGGCATCCTCGGCCATGTGGCGATCATCATCGGCCTCGGCACGATGCTGGGCGCGATCCTGGAGGTATCGGGCGGCGCCGAGGTCCTGGCCTCCCGCCTCCTCGGCCTCTTCGGCGAGAAGCGCGCGCCGCTCGCCATGGGCCTGACGGGCCTGATCTTCGGCATCCCGGTCTTCTTCGACGTCGGCATCTTCGTCCTCGCGCCGATCGTGTACGCCGCCGCCAAGCGCAGCGGCAAGTCGATCCTGCTCTACTGCCTCCCGCTCCTCGCGGGCCTGTCGATGACGCACGCCTTCCTGCCGCCGCACCCCGGCCCGGTGGCCGCCGCCGGTCTGCTCCACGTGGACCTCGGCTGGGTCATCCTGATGGGCATCGTCTGCGGCATCCCGGCGGTGCTCGCCGCCTGGGCCTTCTCGGCCTGGATCGGCAAGCGCATCTTCGTCCCGGTCCCGCAGGACATGGTCGAGGCGGCGGAGGAAGCCAGGTCGGCGGTGATCGCCGAGCAGCGTGCGGCGGGCGTCGAGCCCCGGGAGAAGCCGGTGCCGCTGGGCATCGTCTTCACGATCATCGGAACCCCCCTGTTCCTGATCCTCCTGGCCACGTTCTCCTCGATCGCCTTCGACCCGTCGACCCTCCGCTCGGTGATCGAGTTCTTCGGCAGCCCCTTCGTGGCCCTGACGATCGCCCTGCTGATGGCGTACTACCTGCTCGGCATCCGGCGGGGCTGGTCCCGCAAGTCCCTGGAGACGGTGTCGACCTCGTCCCTGAAGCCGGTCGGCAACATCCTCCTGGTCGTCGGTGCGGGCGGCATCTTCGGCGCGGTCCTCAAGGCGAGCGGAGTCGCGGGCGCCCTCTCGGACACGTTCCAGGACGTGGGCCTCCCGATCATCGTCCTCGCCTACCTCCTCTCCCTGGTCCTGCGCGTCGCCCAGGGCTCGGCGACCGTGGCGATCGTGACGACGGCGGGCATCGTGGCCCCCCTCCTCTCCGAGGGCGACTACTCCCAGGCCTTCATCGCCCTCGTCATCATGGCCATCTCGGCGGGCTCCATCTTCGCCTCGCACGTGAATGACGGCGGGTTCTGGATGGTGGCGAAGTACTTCGGCATCTCCGAGCGGGACACCCTGAAGACCTGGACGGTCCTGGAATCGGTCCTCTCCCTGGCGGGCTTCGCGGTGGCGGCCGTGGTGAGCCTCTTCGTCTAGCGCCTGCGTTACGCACGAAGGGGGCACCCGGCAATCCACCCGGGTGCCCCCTTCTGCCGCGCCCGGCCCTCCCGCTGAGGGCTAGAGCAGGTGGTCGGCCTTCCCCGCCTTGATGTCGCGGACGAGGGCGCGGAGGGCTTCGTGGGTGTCGGTGAGGGGGTGGTTCTCTTGTCCGGCTACGGCGATGTAGGCGTTGCCGTCGGTGTCGGTACCGAGGCGGAAGCAGTTGTTGCCTTCAGCGCAGAACGGTTCTTCCCACTTGATGTCATGCACGGCTTCGCTCCTTGTCTCCGCTGAGGGCTAGAGGAGGTGGTCGGCCTTGCCAGCCTTGATGTCGCGGATGAGGGTGCGGAGGGCTTCRTGGSTGTCGGTGAGGGGGTGGTCCTCTTGCCCGGCGACGGCGATGTAGGCGTTGCCTTCGGTGCCCGTGCCGAGGCGGAAGCAGCTGTTGCCTTCGCCGCAGGCGGGGTCTTCCCAGGTGATTCCGGTGTGCATGGCGTTGCCTCTTGTCTGCGCTTGGG
>NZ_JASKYR010000922.1:0-2893 GCF_041028215.1 Streptomyces flavofungini | reverse complement strand
GGGCGCGAGCAGCCCCACGAGACGGGCGCGCCGCTCCTCGTACGTTAGGCCGCGGCAGTCCGTACCGGCCTCGGCCAGCAGGTCGAAGGCGGCGTACGACGCGGGCTGCGCCCGCGCGAGGGCGCCCGCGCGCAGCGGGGTGGCCGCCGCGCGCCGCTGCACGGCGGCGAAGTCGATGCGCCCGCCGGACCAGACCACGACCTCGCCGTCCAGGACGGTGCCCGCGGGGAGCCGGGCCGCCGCCTGTTCGAGGTCGGGGAAGGCCGGGGTGACGTTCCGTCCGGAGCGGGCCTGGAGCGTCACGCGCCCCGCCCCGTCCAGCAGGACCACCATGCGGTGGCCGTCGAACTTCGGCTCGTACGCCCAGCCGCCGCCCTCCGGCAGCGCGGTCACCCCTTCCGCGAGGGCGACCCGTACGGGCCTGCGCAGGGTCATCGCGCGCCGCCCTTGCCGCCCTCGGGGAGTGCCCTGGCCAGCCCTCGGTCGAAGAGCGGGGCCAGCAGGTCGCCGCCGTGCTCGGCGATGCGGGGCGCGATGTCGCCCGCGGTGAGGACGAGCTGCTCCGGTTCCTCGCACGCCTCGACCTCCTCCCAGGTCACGGGGGCGGAGACGGTCGGCTCCCGGCGGGCGCGCAGGGTGTAGGGGGCGGCGGTCGTCTTGGCGGCGGCGTTCTGGCTGAAGTCGACGAAGACCTTGCCGGGGCGCAGGCTGCGGGTCATGCGGTGGACGACGAGGCGCGGGAACTCCTGCTCGGCCTCGACGGCCAGGGCCTTGGCGTAGGCGCTGACCCGCTCGGAGGGCGTCGGCTTCAGCGGCACGAGCAGGTGGAGGCCCTTGCTGCCCGAGGTCTTCGCGTACACGTGGAACCCGTCGGCGCGCAGCCGGTCGCGCAGCCAGAGCGCCGCCCGGCAGCACTCCACGATCGTGGCCGGGGGCCCCGGGTCCAGGTCGAGCACGAGCCGGTCGGCCCGCGCGGGCGCCTCGGCGCGCCACTGCGGGGTGTGGAACTCCGTCACCGTGTTGGCGGCCCACATCAGCGACGCCAGGTCCTGGACGAGCACCTGGCGGGTGTTGCCGTCGGAGCGCGGCACCTCGGCGGTGCGCAGCCAGTCGGGCGCGCCCGGCGGCACGTTCTTGGCGAAGAAGCTCTGGCCCTCGGGCCCGTCGGGATAGCGCAGGAAGGAGACGGGGCGGTCGCGGAGATGGGGGAGGAGGACCTCGGCCGTGGCCGCGTAGTAGTGCAGCACCTCGCCCTTGGTGAAGCCGCTCGCGGGATAGATGACCTTGTCCAGGTTGCTGAGCGAGATCCTTCGCCCCTCCACCTCAGTGATCGGCGTCATACGATGAGAGTCGCACAAAACGCCATAAATCCCTCGGCAGGGGCCCGGAACGAGAGGTGCCGACGTGCGGTCGATCTGGAACGGGGCGATCTCCTTCGGTCTCGTCAGCATCCCCGTCAAGCTGATGAACGCCACCGAGAACCACGCGGTCTCCTTCCGCCAGGTCCACGCGGAGGACGGCGGCCGCATCCGCTACCGCAAGGTGTGCGAGGCGGAGGACCGCGAGGTGCCTTCGGCGGAGATCGGCAAGGGGTACCAGGACGCGGACGGCACGATCATCCCGATCACGGAGGAGGATCTGGCCGCGCTGCCGATCCCCACGGCCAAGACGATCGAGATCGTCGCCTTCGTCCCCGCGGACCGCGTCGATCCGCTCCAGATGGACACCGCCTACTACCTCTCGGCGAACGGGGTGCCCGCCACCAAGCCGTATCTGCTGCTGCGTGAGGCACTCCAACGGAGCAACAAGGTCGCCCTCGCGCGATTCGCGCTCCGGGGCCGGGAGCGGCTCGGCATGCTGCGCGTGGTCGACGGCGTGATCGCCATGCACGGGCTGCTGTGGCCCGACGAGATCCGGCAGCCGGAGGGGGCGGCGCCGGACGCCCGCGTCACGGTCCGCGACGCGGAACTCGACCTGGCCGACGCCCTGATGGACACGCTCGGCGAGGTCGACATCGCCACGCTCCACGACGACTACCGCCACGCGGTAGAGGAACTCGTCGCCACGAAGGTGCAGGGCGGCACGACGACGGAACGGACCCCGGCGGCCGACACGGGCGGCGGCAAGGTCATCGACCTGATGGCCGCCCTGGAGAACAGCGTCAGGGCGGCGCGGTCGGCCCGCGACGGGGAGCGGACCGGGAAGGGCGAGTCGGTCGCGGAGGTAACGCGACTCCCGGAGCGCCGCGCCAAGAAGACGGCCTCCGCGAAGGGGACGGCCTCTGCGGAGAGGCCGGGCTCCGCGAAGGGGTCCGCCTCTGCGAGGGGGGCCGCCTCTGCGGAGGGGACGGCCTCGGCGGAGAGGTCGGGCTCCGTGAGGGGGTCCGCCTCTGCGAGGGGGGCCGCCTCTGCGGAGGAGACGAGTTCCGCGAAGAGGGCCATCTCTGCGGGGAAGACGGCCTCGGCGAAGGGTTCCGCCTCCGCGGAGAAGACGGCCTCCGCGAAGGGCATCGCCTCGGCGAGGAGGGCCGCCTCGGCGAAGGGTTCCGCCTCTGCGGAGGAGACGGGCTCCGCGAAGAGGGCCACCTCTGGGGGGAAGACGGCCTCGGCGAAGGGTTCCGCCTCCGCGGAGAAGACGGCCTCCGCGAAGGGCATCGCCTCGGCGAGGAGGGCCGCCTCGGCGAAGGGGTCCGCCTCTGCGGAGGAGACGGGTTCCGCGAACAGGACCACCTCTGCGGACAAGACGGCCTCCGCGAAGAGCACCGCCTCCGCGCAGAAGACGGCCTCTGCCAGGGAAGCCGCCGCCGCGGGCAAGGCTGCTTCTTCGAAGAAGACCGCCCCCGCCAAGAAGTCTGCCCTCGCCGGGAAAGCCACCCCCGCCAGGAAGACCACCC
>NZ_JASKYR010000921.1:0-2349 GCF_041028215.1 Streptomyces flavofungini | reverse complement strand
GTCCTCCGGAGGCGGCGGCCACTCCGGATCGTCGGCCGGGGGCACGTCGTCCGTCGCCGAAGGGTGGGCCTCCGCGTGGGAGCGGGTGGGCTCCGGCGCGGCCCCGCCGGTGAGGCGGTCCAGGTGGTCGAGGACGGTGCGCGCGGCGGCCCGGCGCCGGGCCAGCGCGGTGTCGTCCAGGGGCAGCGGCCAGGCGTGGTCGGCGGAGGCCTCGCGCAGGGCGGGATTCTCCTCGTCCTCGGCCGGTTCCTCCGCCCAGGCCTCGATCTCGCCGTGGCCCGCCGCGCAGTGTTCGTACAGCGCCCGGAGGAAGTCCGAGGGGCCGCGCGGCTTCTTCTGGGAGGGGCCCCACCAGTGCCCCGAACCCAGGAGCAGCGAGCGGGGGCGGGTGAACGTCACATAGCCGAGGCGCAGCTCCTCGGTGCGCTGATGGTCCTTCATCGCCTCGTGGAAGGCCTTCATGCCCTTGGCGTCCCAGGCCTCGACGTCGGGCAGCGTCGCCGTGTCGCCGCGCAGTCCGTGCGGGACGACCTTGGCCTGCGCGGTCCACTTCTCGCGGCCCTGTCCGCTCGGGAAGACGCCGCTGACCAGGCCGGGGACCGCGACGACGTCCCACTCCAGGCCCTTGGAGCGGTGGGCGGTGAGCACCTTGACGGTGTTCTCACCGCCGGGCAGTGCGTTGTCCAGGCCCTTTTCGTACTGCGCGGCGGTGCGTAGGAAGCCGAGGAAGGCGAGCAGGGTGGCGCCGTTGTCGTGGGCGGCGAAGGAGGCGGCGACGTCCAGGAAGTTGGAGAGCGTCTCGCGGCGGCGGGCGGCGAGGGCCCCCGGCGACGCGGAGAGCTCCACTTCGAGGCCGGTGACGGCGAGCACGCGGTGCAGCACGTCCATCAGCGGGTCCGCGAGCGACCGGCGCAGGTCGCGCAGCTCGGCGGCGAGCCGGGCGAAGCGCACCCGGGCGTCGGCCGAGAAGGGCAGTCCGTCGTCCGCTCCGGAGAGCCCGTCCGCCTCCAGGGGCGACTCCAGGAAGGTGTCGAGCGCATCCGCGAGCGATATCACCTCGGCCGGGTCGACCCCCTCGACGGCCTCCGCGAGGCGCCGGTCCGGGTCGTCGGGGGCGGTGTGCCCGGTCCGGACGAGCAGCCTGGCACGGCGGCCGAGCAGCGCCAGGTCGCGGGGACCGATGCGCCAGCGCGGGCCGGTGAGGAGCCGCACCAGGGAGGCATTGGCCCCCGGGTCCTGGAGGACCTCGCAGACGGCGACGAGGTCGGCCACCTCGGGGAGGTGGAGGAGCCCGGAGAGGCCGACGACCTCCACGGGGATGTCACGGGCGACGAGCGCGCCCTGGATCTCGGCGAAGTCCGTGGCGGTGCGGCACAGGACGGCGATCTCGCCCGGTGCCTTGCCGGTGCGCACGAGGTGGGCGATCGAGTCGCCGAGCCAGTCGATCTCCTCGGCGTGGGTGCGCAGCAGGGCGCAGCGCACCACGCCGTCGCGCTCGGCGCCCGGCGCGGGCCGCAGGGCCTCCACGCCCGCGTGCATCGCGCGCAGGGGCTCCGCGAGGCCGTTGGCGAGGTCGAGGAGGCGGCCGCCGCTGCGGCGGTTCTCGCTGAGCGCGTGGCGGGCGGCGGGACGTCCGTCGGCGTGTGAGAAGTGCTCGGGGAAGTCGTCGAGGTTGGCCACCGAGGCGCCGCGCCAGCCGTAGATCGCCTGGCAGGGGTCGCCGACTGCGGTCACCGGATGGCCGGTGCCGCCGCCGAAGAGGCCGGACAGGAGGATGCGCTGGGCGACCGACGTGTCCTGGTACTCATCGAGGAGGACGACGCGGAACTCGTCGCGCAGGATCTCGCCGACCTCGGCGCGGGTGCGGGCGAGGGTCGCGGAGAGGGCGATCTGGTCGCCGAAGTCGAGGAGGTCCCTGGAACGCTTGGCCGCGCGGTAGTGCCCGACGAGCTCGGCGAGCTCCAGGCGTGCGGCGGCGGTCTCGGGGACCTTGCGCAGGTCGGCGTTGGTGAGCTTGGCGCCCTCCAGGGCGTGCAGCAGCGCCGCGTCGTACGCCCGGAGGCGGTCGGGGGTCAGGAGGTGCTCGGACAGCTCGCTGTCGAGGGCGAGGAGGTCGCTGACCAGGTCGGGGAAGGAGCGGGTGAGCGCGGGATAGGGGCCGGGGGCCTCGCGCAGCACGCGCGCGGCGAGCTGGAAACGGGTGGCGTCGGCGAGCAACCGGGAGGTGGGCTCCAGGCCGATGCGCAGGCCGTGGTCGGTCAGAAGGCGGCCCGCGAAGGCGTGGTACGTGGAGATGACGGGCTCGCCCGGGGGGTGGTCGGGCTCGGCGCGCGGCGTCTGTGACGAGGG
>NZ_JASKYR010000920.1:0-2381 GCF_041028215.1 Streptomyces flavofungini | reverse complement strand
CGCCCACCGTGCGGCGGCTGCTCACCGAGGCGGTGCGCGACGGCCACTGCGAACCGGCGGCCGTCGTACGGGAGTTGCGCAACGCCCGGCTGCTGACCCTGCCGCACGTCGTGGACGCCGTCGACTCGCTGCTCGCCGAGGGGCGCGCCATCGCCGAGGACCGGCTGTACCGCCTGGTCGCCGAGTACGCCCTGCCCGAGCCCCTGTGGAACGTGGACCTGCGGCTGCCGGGCGGCCCGCGCCTCGGCGGCGTCGACGCCTACTGGCCCGACCAGGCGGTCGCCGTGGAGCTCGACACCCGCGCGCCCCGGCAGGACTTCCGGCAGGGCTTCCGGCAGGACGACGACGCCCTGTTCTCCGAGTACGCCCGCAAGCGCGAGCACCTGGAGCGGCTCGGCATCACCGTCGTCCACCTCACCCCCAAGAAGCTCAGGGACGGCCTGGCCCAGCAGGCCACCGTCGTCCGGACCGCCCTGATGGCCTCGCACGACCGCGCCCCCGCGGCGTACGTCGTGGTGCTCCCCCGCTAGCGGCCCGCACCCCGTCACCACGCCGACGCACCGAGGCGGTGGTGGTCAGCCCTTGCGCAGGATCAGCTCCGTGTTCCGGTCGCCCGGCTCGCCGCCGAGTGCGGGCTTGGCGCCGGGGGCGTTGAAGGACAGCTCGCGGTAGAGCGCGGCCAGACCGGTCTGGGAGAGGTCGTCGAAGTCCGTGCGGTGCGGGGCGGCGGACTCGATGAGCGTGGTGAAGAGGGAGATCGTGCCGTCGTGGTTGTCGGTCAGCTCCACGACCCTCGCGAGCTGCGGGAAGTCGATGTGCGACGCGGTGGAGACCTCCCAGAAGGAGCCGTGGGCGGTCCGGTGCGGGGTGATCGCGTTCTTGTGGCTGTGTCCGTTGACCCAGGCGAGCACCGAGCGGTGGCGGCCGAGCAGTTCGACGATCTCCTCGCCGCCGTGCCGCCCCTCGCCGGGCCGCGCCGGGTCCGCGCGGAGGTTGCGCATGGTCCTGCTGGTGTGGTGGCTGAAGACGACGACGTACGAGGGCCCGCCCGCACGGCGTTCGTTGGCCGCGAGCTCACGCTCCAGCCAGCTCATCTGCCCGGTGCCGAGGGAGCCCTCGTAGTGCCCGGCGGGGTCGGTGCTGTCCAGGCTGATGCCGAGCACGTCGTCGCTGACGCGGAAGGAGTAGTACTGGGTGCCCGAGGACAGGTTCTCCTCGGTGTAGCCGTGGCCCGCGGGGCCCGCGCCCGCGTGGGCGGGGTCCAGGTGCGCCCGCAGGTACTCGGCGGGCGTGAAGGGCGCCCGCGACGGGTCCGGCGTGACGGAACGCATGCGCCGCGCCTCCGACTCCAGCAGCTCCTTGAACCGGCCGCCCTTGGGGTCGTGCCCCTTCTTCACGGCCCTCCACAGGGCGGCGCCCCGCGTCTCGTCGAGGGACATCAGCTTCTTGCCGCCGACCGCGAAGTCGGTGAAGTACGGGTCCCTGGGCGCCCAGCAGCCGCCGGGCAGCGCGTCGTGGTTGCCGACCGTGGAGTACCAGGGCAGGCCGAGGCCGGGGCTGTTGACCTCGCGGATCGCGGCGTCGAGGAAGCCGTGCAGCTGCGGGAAGCCGAGGCTCTTGTCGGCGTCGCGCAGGTCGTCGTCCGGGTGCCAGTACAGCTTGAGGCCGCTGGCCTGCACGCCCTCGTAGCGGCGCGGGTCACCGGTGTTGGGGGTGATCCGGCCGCCGCTCATGACCTTGAGGAACCAGTCGAGTTCGGTGCGGGAGTTGTTGTCGGTGTTGTCGCCGGTCGTCACCACGCAGTGCAGCGGGGCGCCGGTCGCGGGCGCGCCGCGCAGCGCGTTGACGCGTTCGACCAGGGAGACGACACCAGCCACCGAGAGAGCCTCGTGCGGACGCCAGGCGCTCGCGGTCTGCGCCCGCAGGTACTCGTACCGCAGCGGATGCTGCACGTCGACCAGGTGCAGGTCGGTGAATTGCACGAACGCGGCGAGCGCGGTACGCCGCTCCTCCCGTCCCGGCCGCGCCGCAGCGAGGTCCCCGCGCACCACCCGGCGCCAGGCGGGCCCGTCGCCGAGCCGCCGGTAGCCGGAGGTGCCGCGCGGGGCGGCGACGGTGAGCAGGGTGGTGCCGCCCTTGTAGGGGGCGAGGGGCGCGGCGGGCGCGGGCCGGGAGCGTGCCACGGTCGCGCGGCCGAGGGGCGCGGCGTTGCCGGAGCCCGCGCCGGGGCCGAGGGTGTGGCCGATTCCGGCGGASAGCGCGACGGCGCCGGTGGCGGCGAGGAGGGCGCGGCGGTCGATACGGGCGGCGGCGTCCGCCGTCGCGGTGGCGGCGTGGGCGCCGGCCGTGGCGGTTGCGGTGGCGACGGTGCGTATGCGCGG
>NZ_JASKYR010000092.1:0-16066 GCF_041028215.1 Streptomyces flavofungini | reverse complement strand
GCACCACCGCCCGGAGAAACACCATGGCCTCGACATCCGTCAGCCGCATCGTCCCCGCCTCGCCCGACAAGGTCTGGAGCCTCATCGGAGGCTTCGACGCCCTGCCCGACTGGCTCCCCTACATCCCCGAGAGCACCCCGCTCGAAGGCGGCCGGGTCCGTCGGCTCGAGAACGCCGAAGGCGAGGTCATCGTGGAACGCCTCGTCGACTTCAACGAGACCGAACGCCACTACAGCTACGCCATCCTCCAGGCCCCCTTCCCCGTCAACGGCTACGTCTCCACCCTCCGCGTCCACACCGTCCCCGGCCGCGACGACGCCGCCGAGGTCCAGTGGTCCGGCCGCTTCAACCCCGACAACGCCACCGATGACGAGGTCACCGCCCTGTTCACCGGTATCTACCGGGACGGCCTCGACGCCCTCCACGAGACCCTCACCGCCTGACGCGGGGGCGGGACTCGTGCGGTCAGGCCAGGGACGCCGGACCGGCGGACGGCATCAGCCGGAGCTGGAGCATGAGGGCGAAGCGCACCGAGGGGTCCTGCAAGTCGACTTGGGCGACTTCGGCTGCGCGACGGATGCGGTAGCGGAAGGTGTTGGGGTGGACGAAGACGCTCGACGACGCGGCGGTGATGTCGCCGAAGGCGTCCAGCCAGGCGCGCAGTGTCTCGATCAGGTGCGCGCGGTGCCGGGCGTCGTACGCCGCGAGACGGGCGACCGGGCCGAGCAGCTCATCGCCCTGGACCGCGGCCAGGTCGCGCAGATCCAGCAGCAGCGCGTCGATGTACACGTCGGCGATGGAGGCGACCCGTCTGCCGTCCTGGCCGCTCAGGAGCACCCGCAGGGCGCGGTCCGCCCGGGTCCGCGAGGGCCCGATGGCCGCGGGGTCGGTCGCCACCGATCCGATGCCGATCACCACCGGGGAGCGCTTTCCCGCGCGCTCCACGAAGTTGCCCGCGATCCGCACCGCCCGCTCCTGTCCGGCCACCGGGTCCGAAGCCACCGGGACGATGGCGTAGGCCACGTCGCCGAGCAGGGCGAGGGCCGAGCGGGGCTGCACCGCGTTGAGGTGGATGCCCAGGGCGCTGGTCAACCGCTGCCGCTCCGCCGCCCGCTCGGCATGGTCGCCCCCGGCCCCGGTGAGGCCCATGGCCATCACCAGCGTGGGCTCCTTGACCAGACCCAGCCGGTCCAGGGCGTCCACCGCTCCCGCTCCGCCCTCAAGCACCGTGCTCACCAGGTCGGCCCGCAGCCGGTTCTGCGCGTCGGTGCCCGCCCGGTGGCGCAGCAGATGCAGTGCGACGAGCTTGGCCGCGTCCTGGAAGGCCTGCTCGCGGTCGGGGGTCAGCGGACCGTCGATGGCGGCCCACACCGAGCCGAGGAACTCGTCACCGGCCCGTACGGCGACGGCGACGCGCGGAATCGCCGTCTCCCCTTCCTCGATGGTGGCGGGGGCGATGTGTACGGGGCGGTCGCTGCGGTACAGCTCGCTGAAGACGCCTCGGCTCTCCAGGATCCGCAGATACGCGTCCGGAACCTGGCGGGCCAGGATCGTGGCGACGCGCGACTGGTCCGCCTCGTCCTGCCGTCCCGAGAAGGCCAGGATGCGCTGGCGGCGGTCCTCGATCGTGATCGGCGCGTCGAGGAGTGTGGCGACGGCGTTGGCCAGCGCGAACAGGTCACCGGAGGGGACTCCCCCGAGTGTCTCCACGCCCGCGTCCCCGACGTCCCCCTCGGTGAGCAGTGTCCGCAGGAGCTGGGTGAGCTGCGACCATGACGCCCCCTGCGTCAGGCTGACCAGGGCCACGCCCGATTCCGCCGACGCCGCGCTGAGCGCCTCACCGCGCTCCACGGGCCCCCGCACCACCAGGGCCGCCGCGCCGTGCCCGCCCACCTCGCGCAGGAGCCGGGCGGTGTCCTTTGCGCCGTAGACACCGACACCCAGCACGATGGCGCGCGGCGGGTAGGCGATCTCGTCGCCCGGGTCATGGATGACCACCCCGCCGACCTCGTCCTCCGGCCCGGGGCTGCCCTCCACCAGGTCGAGCAGGGCAGGACTGAAGTCCTTGAGCACTCGCGCGAGACTGGTGCGCGGGTTCATCGACATGCCACTCCACTGATCATCATTCCCAGGTTACGGGGGCGAACCTGGCCGACCGGGCACCTCTCCGTGCAGCGGATGCGGGACGTGCCGCCGCCCCGCAGTATGAGTGCCATGGTCGAAGGGCTCAGCGGGGCAGCGGGGCAGGCGGGCGGATCAAGCCCGGGCCCCGAGGACGTACACCATGCACACCCCCCGCTTCAGGAGGCCTGCCGGGCCCTTGCCGCCCATGGTTCGCATCGGATGGCTCCAGCTGCCCTCGCGCGGTGTCTGGGCGTGGGCCAGGAGGCGTGGGCGGAGTTCGCGGCGCACTGGGAGGAGCTGGCGCCGGACGCCTACGCGGCGGAGCTGGGAACGCGGCGGCTGCGTCGGTACGGGCGCTTCTCGCTGTCGCGCGCGGGGCAGCTCGAAGCGAGGGAGCATGTGGCCTTCGTCCAGCCGGAGGAGAGCAATCCGCTGTATGTGGAGGTGGACCGCCGCTTCGCGCCGCTCACCGACGCGTTCATGCCCGAGCCGGTGCTGCTGTCGCTGCTGCGCGTGCTCGGCCAAGTGGCCGCGTCTCTGGACGACGCGGAGGAGTGGGAGGTCCAGGTGCACCCCTTCCGGGTGGTGGCCGAGGGAAACGGCGGAGGCCGGCCCACCCCCGAGGGGCGGCACCGCGACGGGGTGACCCTGGTGACCTCGCTGCTCATCGACCGGGTGAACGTCACCGGCGGCGAGAGCACGGTGTACGACCTGGACGGCACGGAACTGAGGACCACGACCCTGACCAGCCCCGGCACCCTGCTGCTCGGCGACGACCGCGGGACGCTGCACGGCGTCTCCCCCATCCGCCCGCTGGACGCGTCCCTGCCCGCCCGGCGAGACATCCTGGTCACCACGCTCACCGCGGGCCGCCGCGATGAGGGGTCCGAACCGTAGCCCGCACCCTGCGAGCGCGGCGGCGTGCCGACCCCGCCAGTCACCGCCCCTCAGCGCCCCTTGCCCAGCCGTTCGGGCAACCGCTGGGCGAGGTGGTCGACGAGCGCGCTGACCCGGCGTGGCACGTGGCCGCCGCCCTCGATCAGCGCGTAGATGTCGGCGGCCGGTGTCGGCACATGAGGCAGGACGTGGACGAGGTCGCCGCGATCGAGGTGGGGGCGTACGTGCCACTCCGACCGCATGATCACGCCGCGGCCCGCCAGGGCCCAGTCGGTCACCACGTCGCCGTCGTCGCTGGACAGGCTGCCGTGGACGCGTACGTGGCGGGGTCGGTCCTCGTCCCCGAAGCGCCAGAGCGCGAAGTCGCTCTCCTTCTCGCGCAGCACGATGCAGTCGTGCTCGGCGAGGTCCTCCACGCGGGCCGGGGTGCCGCGTTGGGCGAGGTAGGCCGGTGCCGCGCAGGGCACGCGCCGGTTGCGGGCGAGGCGCCGCATGCGCAGTGAGGAGTCGGGCGGTGTTCCCACGTGCACGGCCACGTCGAAGTCGCGCCGCCGCAACGGCAGCGCGGAACTCTGCATCCGTACGTGTACGCCGGGGTGAGCGGCGGCGAACTCGCCGAGGAGCGGCGCGACATGCGCGCGGCCGAGGCCCAGCGTGGCCTCCACGACGACCGTCCCGCGCAGCTCTCCCGTCTTGCCGGTGATGGTGTCCTCCAGCGCCCGCACCTGGTCCAGGATCGCGGCCACGCGCGCGGCGTAGAGCTCGCCCTCCGAGGTGAGCGTCAGCCGCCGGGCGCCGCGCTGGACGAGCCGGACGCCGAGTCGGCGCTCCAGGGCGCTGAGGCGCTTGCTGACGACGGGCAGGGAGCAGCCGAGCTCCCGCGAGGCGGACGTCAACGTCTCGCTCGCCGCCACCACGGAGAAGAAGTGCAGGTCAAGCTCCTGGGCGGCGGACGCGGCCGGGGTGCGGACGGGGCGGCCCAGGCTTTCCATGGGAGAAAACCTACCTTGCCCGGTACGCCCTTGTACCCTCCGGCCGCACTCGTCAGGGTGGGGCGCATGCCGCGCGGCAGAGCAGTAGTCCCCCGAGCGGGACGGGCCGCGCGGCCCCGTACATCGATCACCCAGGCCGAGGAGTCAGTCCGTGCCGAAGACCTACCGCATCGCAGCGATTCCGGGAGACGGGATCGGCCGAGAGGTCGTTCCGGAGGGCTTGCGCGGTCTGCGGGCCGCCGCGGCAGTCCACGGCTTCACTCTCGACGTGACCGAGTTCGACTTCGCGAGCGCCGACTACTGGCTGCGGCACGGCACGATGCTCCCCGAGGACTGGCGGGAGGTGCTCGGTGGCTTCGACGCGCTCTACTTCGGGGCCGTCGGCTGGCCCGAGGTGGTTCCGGACCACGTCTCGCTGTGGGGCAGCCTGCTGCAACTGCGGCGGGGCTTCGACCAGTACGTCAACCTGCGCCCGGTGCGGCTGCTGCGCGGGGTGCGCAGTCCGCTGCGCGACCACCGGCCCGGCGACATCGACTTCTATGTCGTGCGGGAGAACACCGAGGGCGAGTACTCCAGCATCGGCGGCCGGATCTTCGAGGGCACGGAGCGGGAGACGGTGCTCCAGGAGACCGTGATGACCAGGACCGGCGTCGACCGGGTGCTGCGCTATGCCTTCGAACTGGCCCGCACCCGCCCTCGCAAGCACCTGACCTGGGCGACCAAGAGCAACGGAATCTCGATCTCCATGCCGTACTGGGACGAGCGCGCCACCGAGATGGCGGCCCGCTACCCGGAGGTGACCGCGGACAAGGACCACATCGACATCCTGGCCGCCAAGTTCGTCCTCCAACCCGACCGGTACGACGTCGTGGTGGCCAGCAACCTCTTCGGCGACATCCTCTCCGACCTCGGCCCCGCCTGCACCGGCACGATCGGCATCGCCCCGAGCGCCAACATCAACCCCGACCGGACCTTCCCGAGCCTGTTCGAGCCGGTGCACGGCTCGGCCCCGGACATCGCGGGCCGGGGCATCGCCAACCCCGTCGGCCAGATCTGGAGCGGCGCGATGATGCTGACCCACCTCGGCGAACCCGGAGCGGCCGACCACATGGTGGCGGCGATCGAGAGTGTCCTGCACGAACAGCCCGACGTGGTCACCCCCGACCTCGGCGGCAGCGGCACGACGGCAGGACTCGGAAAGGCCATCGCGGACCGCATCTCGGCCTCGGCGTGAGCGCAGAGCTGACACGGTGCCGGGCGTGGGTTTCATCCATGCGGCCGGGAGGAGAGGATCACAGCGTGAACGAGATCGTGATCGCTCAGACGACCATCGACGACGAGGACCGGGCGAAGGCGCTGGCGCGCGGCGCGGTCGAGCGCCGACTGGCGGCCTGCGCCCATATCGACCAGCCCTTCACCGCGGTCTACCGCTGGCAGGGCGCCGTGGAAACCGCGACGGAATGGCGCGTCTCGTACAAGACGACCACCGACCGGCTGCCTGAACTGGAGGCGTGGGTGGGCGCGGAGCACAGCTATGACGTCCCGGAGTGGATCACCCTGCCGGTCACCGGCGGGTCCGGTGCCTACCTGTCCTGGGTGCGCGAGGAGTCGGCCGCTCCCGAGTGAGCCTTGACCAACTCCCCGTTGACCAGGACGACGAGGCAGCCGCAGCCGCCGACGCAGTACTCCACCTCTCCTTCGGAGGTGCGGTGGCTGGATCTCAGGGTCCACCACTGCCTGCGTGCCGGAGTCGGCTCATGGCAGACGGGGCATCGGTCGACCGTCGGCGCGATCTTCGCTGCGGAAGTCATGCCTCCAAGGTGACGTCATGGTCTTGGGCGGCACAACCATTACATGGGCTCGCCGCCGGAGGAGTGCGTGAACTCCGGCGGCCGCTTGGCCTTGCCGACAGCGCGGGTCAGACAGCGCGGGTCAGCCGCCGGGAACCGCCGATGCCGTGGGACGACGCCCAGTTCGATCTCAGGTTGGGTCCGCTCCGTTCCCCTGGTCCCTGGTCGTGGGCCGCTGCCTGATGGTGTCGACGATCCCGGAGAAGTCCCGCTCCGCTCCGGCGCCCTGGGCGTACGCCGCGTACAGTTCCGCCGCCTTCAGGCCGAGGGGTGCGTCGATGCCCCCGGCGTGCAGGGCGTTGGCGGCCAGGCCCAGGTCCTTGGCCATCAGCGGGGCAGCGAAGCCGGGGCGGTAGGCGCGGTTGGCGGGACTGTCCGGAACGGGTCCCGGCACGGGGCAGTTGACGCTCAGGGCCCAGCACTGGCCGGACGCGGTGGAGGCCACGTCGTACAGGGCCTGGTGGGACAGGCCCAGGCTCTCACCGAGGACGAACGCCTCGCTCACCGCGATCATCGAGATGCCCAGGATCATGTTGTTGCAGATCTTCGCGGCCTGTCCGGCGCCGGGACCGCCGCAGTGCACCGCCTTGTCGCCCATGACGCTCAGCAGGGGTTCGGCCTCGGCGAACTCGGCGTGCCCGCCACCCGCCATGAAGGTGAGCGAGCCTGCCTCGGCGCCGACCACTCCCCCGGACACCGGGGCGTCCAGGGCGCGCATTCCGGCGGCGATCGCGGCCTGGTGGGCGCCGCGCGCGTCGGTGACGTCGATGGTCGAGCAGTCGATGAACAGGGTGCCGGGGCGGGCGGCGGCCAGCACTCCCTCCTGCCCGTACAGGCTCAGGACGTGCCGTCCGGCGGGCAGCATGGTGATGACCACATCAGCCGCGGCAGCGGCCTCCGCCGCCGATCCGGCCGCCTCCACGCCGCTTCCCGCGGCCGCGTCGAGCAGTTCGGGCAGCAGGTCGTAGCCGAGGACGCGGTGTCCTGCCTTGGCGAGGTTGGCCGCCATGGGGCCGCCCATATGGCCGAGACCGACGAAGCCGATCGTGCGCGCGCCGTTCACCACGCCACCTCCTGCGGGGCCGCTGCCAGGCCGAGTTCGCCGCCCGGTGGCGGGGTGAAGTAGCGCCGCACGGCGGCCTCGTCGACCTCGGCCAGGGTGGCCGGTGACCAGCGGGGGCTGCGGTCCTTGTCGATGACCTGGGCGCGGATTCCCTCGGGCAGGTCGTGCGAGGTGAGGGCGGCGCAGGAGATCCGGTACTCCTGCTCAAGGACGCGCTCCAGCGGGCCGAGCCGTGGTGCCCGTCGCAGGGCGGCGAGGGTGACCTTCAAGGCGGTGGGCGACTTGGCGGCCAGGGTGTCGGCCGCATCGGCGGCGGCGAGCGAGCCATGACCGCGCAGCCGGGCGAGGATCTCCTCCACCGTGTCGGCGCCGTAGCAGGCGTCGATCCAGCCCCGGTGTGCGGCGAGTTCTCCGGCGGGCGCCCGGCCCACGTACTGCTTCAGCGCGTCCCACACCGGCCGCGTGGCGAGGGCGGTGAGGAAGTCGGGCAGGTCCGTACTGGAGATGAAGTGGTCGGCGAGGCCGCACAGCAGGGCGTCGCCCGCGCCGATCCGGGCGCCGGTGAGTGCGAGATGGGTGCCGAGTTCCCCGGGGGCGAGGGGCAGCAGGTAGGTGCCGCCCACGTCGGGGGTGAAGCCGATGCCGGTCTCCGGCATGGCGATGCGGGAGCGTTCGGTGACGACGCGGATGTCGCCGTGGGCGGAGATGCCGACGCCGCCGCCCATCACGATGCCGTCCATCACGGCGACGTAGGGCTTGGGGAAGCGGGCGATACGGGCGTTGAGCCGGTACTCGTCGCGCCAGAAGGCGGCGGAGACGGCCGTCCCGGCGCGCGCGTCCTCGTAGATGGACCGGATGTCGCCGCCCGCGCACAGGCCACGGCCCCCGGCGCCTTGGATGATCACGGTGTGGACGGCCGGGTCGTTCTCCCAGGCGGTCAGCGCCTGGTCGATGCGGTCGACCATGGCGTGGGTGAGGGCGTTGAGTGCCTGGGGCCGGTTCAGGGTGAGGTGGGCGGCGCGGCCTTCGGTGCGGAGCAGGACGTGGTCCTCGGCCGCGCTCACCGCAGCGCCTCGGTCAGGCTTCGGGCCACGATGACGCGCATGATCTCGTTGGTTCCTTCCAGGATCTGGTGGACGCGGAGGTCGCGGACGATCTTCTCGATGCCGTACTCGGTCACATAGCCGTAGCCGCCGTGCAGTTGCAGGGCCCGGTCGGCGACGGAGTAGCCGGTGTCGGTGGCGAAGCGCTTGGCCATCGCGCACAGCCCTGGCGCCTGCGGGTCGTGGCGGTCCAGGGCCTCGGCCGCCTGGCGCACCAGGGCGCGGGCGGCGGTGAGTTCGGTGGCCATGTCGGCCAGCCGGAATTGCAGGGCCTGGGCGTCCAGGAGCCGGGCGCCGAACGCCTCCCGGTCGGCGAGGTGGGCCAGGCTCTTGTCCAGGGCGCTGCGGGCGCCGCCCAGGGAGCAGGCGGCGATGCCGAGCCGTCCGCCGTTCAGCCCGCTCATGGCGATCCTGAAGCCGTCGCCCGCGCGGCCGAGCAGCCGGTCGGCGGGGACGCGGACCTCGTCGAGGACGACCTGGCGGGTGGGCTGGGCGTTCCAGCCCATCTTCTTCTCGTTGGGGCCGAAGGAGAGCCCGGCGTCGTCCCGGTCGACGAGGAAGGCGGAGACACCGCGTGGCCCTTCGCCGCCGGTGCGTGCCATGACGATGTACACCTGTGCGGCGCCCGCGCCGGAGATGAACTGCTTGACCCCGCTGAGGACGTAGTCCTCGCCGTCGCGGACCGCGCGGGTGCGCAAGGAGGCGGCGTCCGATCCGGCGCCCGGTTCGGTCAGGCAGTAGCTGCCTAGATCGTCCATCGAGCACAGGCGCGGCAGCCTGCGGGCCCGCTGCTCCGGAGTGCCGTAGGCGTCGATCATCCAGGCGACCATGTTGTGGATGGAGAGGTATCCGGCGATGGAGGGGCAGCCCGAGGCGAGGGCCTCGAAGACGAGGACGCCATCGGCCCTGCTGAGCCCGCTGCCGCCCTCCTCTTCCCGTACGTAGACGCCGCCGAGCCCGAGCCCGGCCGCCTTGCGCAGGACGTCCAGGGGGAAGTGCTTGTCGGCGTCCCACTGCACGGCGCGGGGTGCCAGATGGTCCTCGGCGAAGTCCAGGGTGGCCTCGACGAGGGCTTGTTGGTCCTGGGTGAGCGAGGTGGTGGTCATGCCGCTCATCCCATGGTGGGCAGGGTGAAGCTCGCGCCTTCCCTGACCCCGGAGGGCCAGCGCGAGGTGACGGTCTTGGTACGGGTGCAGAAGCGGATGGCGTCGGGGCCGTGCTGGTTCAGATCGCCGAAGCCGGAGCGCTTCCAGCCGCCGAAGGTGTGATAGGCGACGGGGACCGGGATGGGGACGTTCACCCCGACCATGCCGGTGTTGACGCGGCGGGTGAAGTCGCGGGCGGTGTCGCCGTCCCTGGTGAAGATCGCGACGCCGTTGCCGTAGGGGTGCTCGCTGGGCAGCCGCAGGGCCTCCTCGTAGTCCGCGGCCCGTACGACGCACAGGACGGGCCCGAAGATCTCCTCCCGGTAGATCCGCATCCGGGGGCTGACCCGGTCGAAGAGCGAGGCACCGGCGAAGAAGCCGTTCTCGTGCTCGGGCAGGGCGAAGTGGCGTCCGTCCACGACGATTTCGGCGCCCTCGTTGACGCCGATGTCGACATAGCGCCGGACCCGGTCCAGGGCGTCGCGGCTCACCAGCGGACCGAAGTCGGCCCGAGGGTCGTCGCTGCGGCCGATGCGCAGGGCGCCGATGCGTTCCTTGAGCCGGGCGACAAGCGCGTCGGCGGTCTCCTCGCCGACGGGCACGGCCACCGAGATGGCCATGCACCGCTCGCCCGCGGAACCGTACCCGGCGCCGATGAGGGCGTCGACGGCCTGGTCGAGGTCGGCGTCCGGCATGACGATCATGTGGTTCTTGGCGCCGCCGAAGCACTGGGCGCGCTTGCCGTGGGCGGCGGCGGTGGCGTAGAGGTGCGCGGCGACGGGCGTGGAGCCGACGAAGCCGAGCGCGCCGACACGGGGGTCGGCCAGGAGGGTGTCGACCGCTTCCTTGCCGCCGTTGACCACATTGAGGACGCCGGGCGGCAGGCCCGCCTCAAGGAAGAGTCCGGCCAGCCGCAGCGGGACGGACGGGTCGCGTTCGGAGGGCTTGAGGATGAAGGCGTTGCCGCAGGCCAGGGCGGGTGCGGCCTGCCACAGCGGGATCATGGCGGGGAAGTTGAACGGGGTGACCCCGGCGACCACACCGATCGGGGAACGCAGGGAGTGCACGTCGATGCCGGTTCCGGCATTGTCGGTGAACTCGCCCTTGAGCAGATGCGGGATGCCCGCGGCGAACTCCACGACCTCCAGGCCGCGTTGGATGTCACCGTGCGCGTCGGGAACGGTCTTGCCGTGCTCGGCCGAGAGCAGCCGCGCCAGGGAGTCGCGCTCGGCCTCGACGAGCTGGAGGAAGCGCAGCAGGACGCGGGCGCGCCGCTGCGGGTTCCACTCGCCCCACTCCTGCTGGGCGGTGACCGCGTCGGCGATCGCCGCCTCGGTGTCGGCCCGGCCCGCGAGCGGTACGCGCGCCTGAACGGTGCCGGTGTTGGGGTCGTACACGTCGGCGAAGAGGCCGGACGTTCCGGCGGTGTGCTTGCCGCCGATGAAATGGGTCAGTTCACGGACCATGGGTGCCTGCTCTCGTCAGGTGAGATCCGGGGATGGCACGGCGCGGCGGCCGACCGGTGCACGGGTGGGTGCGCTGTCGGTGCGGGCCGTGAGACAGCGACCATCGCGACCGCGAAGGGTCACGGAGGTCTACGGGGTTATGGGCGTGGGCAGTTGACCGCGCTCCGCCGGATCACCGAGGCCGTAGGGACATGGCCGTAAGGACATACCGGTGCCATGCGTGTCTGCTCCATCCTCGTGGACAACACTGCGTACTCCGCGGCCGGTATCCTGACTCCCGGATCTCCGCGCGCCGCCCGCCTTCCCGGCGGATCTCGCCAGTGGCGTGTGGATGGCAGCACACTCCCCGGTCACAGTGGCGGGACCGTGCCGGACTCACACCGGCTTCCCTGCACCGCGGACCTTGTGCCACGAACATATAGTTGGACGTCCTAGTAAGTCCAGCCCCTCTCGCCGCAGGCGGTCGCGGACTAGGGAGCGAGCGCGGATCAGGTGGCGAACGCGGACTCAGGGAGCAGCAGCGGACCAGCCAGCGAAAGCGGGCCAGGGAGCGAAAGCGGGCCAGGGAGCGAGTCGAAAAGATATTCGGCCGTCGGCCGGACGGCATACCCTGAGCACCGTCCGCGTGCTACCTGGGAGAGACATGACCAGCAGATTCACCGAGTTGACCGTCGACTGCCACGACCCGGAGACCCTCGCCGCCTTCTGGTGCGAGGTCCTGGACTTCACGGTGATCGACCGCGGCGAGGGGAAGGTCGAGATCGGCTCCTGGGTGCCGACCATCGAGGACATCCGCGCCCGGCAGATGCCTCCCACCCTGCAATTCATCCAGGTGCCCGAGGGCAGGACCGCCAAGAACCGGCTCCACCTCGACGTCAGCCCGATCGACGGCAGCACCCAGGACGAGGTGACCCGACTGCTCGCCCTCGGCGCCACCACGACGGACGTGGGCCAGGGCCCCGACCGCAACTGGGTGGTCATGGCCGACCCCGAGGGCAACGAGTTCTGCGTCCTGCGCACGCTGGCGCCGCCGCAGAAGTAGCGGCCGGAAACCGGCCGCGGAACTGGACGGAGCTCCGTGACGCAAGGAACGGCCGGACGTTGATCTCTGTGGCCCGCGCCTTCAGTTGGGCCGCCGGTACGCCGTCGATCACGCCTCCAGACAGGAACCAGCAATGCTGCGTCGCTTCGCCGCCCTGATGCTCGGAACGCTCGCCCTGGCCGTGGTGTCCACCGTACCGGCCCACGCCATGGCCAACCCGTGGCCGGTGCTCCCGGCCGTGGCCCCCTTGGTCACCGAGGGGGTCACGATCGAGGGACCGCTGATCAACAACGTAGCGCTGCCACGGCTTTGAGCCGGAGGTGAAGATCGGGCCGAAGAGGTGACCGAGGCTCGGGGCAGGGCCTGCGCGAGCCGCGCGCGGGAAAACCGTGTGTCATGTGTATACCTGGTGGCCAGGATGGGGGCATGACTGGTGAGACGCACGTGAGCGACCGGCAGGACGTGGAAGCGGCGGAGCGCCCGCTCGCCCTGGTCACGGGGGCGGGGCGGTCGGCGGGGATCGCGGCGTCGGTGGTGCTGGGTCTGGCGCGGGCCGGGTGGGACGTGGCCTTCACGTACTGGACCCCGTATGACGCACGGATGCAGTGGGGCGTGGAGCCGGGTGCGCCCGCGGAGTTGCGGAAGAAGGTGGCATCCCTCGGCGGGAGGACCCTCGCGATCGAGGCGGACCTGAGCGACCCGGCCGTACCGCCCCAGCTCTTCGACGAGGTCGAGCGCGAACTGGGCATCGTCACCGCCCTGGTGCTCTGCCACTGCGAGTCGGTCGACTCCGGCCTCCTGGACACCACGGTGGAGAGCTTCGACCGGCACTTCGCGGTCAACGCGCGGGCGACCTGGCTGCTGATCCGGGAGTACGGGATGCGGTTCCGCGACCGCCACGGCAGTGGGCGCATCGTCAGCCTGACCAGCGACCACACCGCGGGCAACCTCCCCTACGGGGCGAGCAAGGGCGCGATGGACCGCATCACCCTGGCCGCCGCTCAGGAGCTGGCCCACCTGGGCGTGACCTGCAACGCGATCAATCCCGGACCGACGGACACCGGCTGGATGACGGACGAACTGAAGACGGAGATGATCCGCTCCACCCCCTTGGGCCGCCTGGGCGTACCGCAGGACTGCGCGAACCTGGTCAGGTTCCTCTGTTCCGAGGAGGGCGGTTGGATCAACGGCCAGCTGCTGCAGAGCAACGGCGGTATCGACTAGCCGAGCGAGCGGGCGGGCCCGCGCGCCCCCGTCGTAGAAGAATCGCTGACACCCAAGACTCAGCACCCGGCACTCATCACCGCGCACCCCGCACCGACCAAGGAGCACGACGTGACTGCCCTCGCCCTGTACCTGCCCGGCTCGGGCGCCCTCCCCCGCTGGGCCCAGATCACGGTCGGCGTCGTCGTGCTGGGCCTGATCGCGGCCCGCCTGTGGCTGACCTTCCGGCGCCGACGGTAGGGACGCCGGGCGCGCCGAGAGACCAGGCTCCCGGAACCTCAGCCCCAGTACTGGCCGAGCCAGGAGCGGAGCGAGTACGCCCGGGCCGCATGGCGCCGCACATCACCTGCGGCGCCCCGCCCGATCACGCCCCAGGCGGCCCTGCCCAGCAAGCAGCCGGACAGACCCCCCAGGGTGTTGAAGATGACGTCATCGACA
This sequence comes from Streptomyces flavofungini, assembly GCF_041028215.1. Lineage (GTDB taxonomy): Bacteria > Actinomycetota > Actinomycetes > Streptomycetales > Streptomycetaceae > Streptomyces > Streptomyces flavofungini_B. Next base: position 2,722 of record NZ_JASKYR010000092.1, on the reverse strand, counting down.
TCAACGACACGCCCGGCATTCATCACCAGCTGCACCGCCTCGATGATGACGCTCAACGCCAGGCAGCCGCCCACGATCCCTACGGTCGCGGGACGTCGTCCCGCCATGTACGCGAACAGACCGATCGGCACGAACATGGCGGCGTTGGCGATCTGCAGAACGAGGATCATGTGCCGTTCACCGGCGTACATATGGTCGGCGGCGCTCCCCCACAGCCCCTCCCCGGGGATCATCGCCACGTAGGGGACGCCGGGGCCGATCGGCCACTCCGGGATCACGGTGGCCGCCAGCACCACCACCAGACACCCCAGCCACAGCATCCGAGCCGCCCGGCGCTGACGCCCCGGCGACGCACGTCGCCACACGCCGAGCCCGGCCGCCGTCGCGGCGACGGCGGCAAGAAAGAGGCACACGGTCCACGCGTTCACGTAGAAAACGGCGCGCCACATGCAGAGCTCCTCGGCTTCAGCAGTCGAGCCACTTGGACGGCCCTGTGGCGTTCAGCCGAGGCGGTCGACGCCGGATCGCGAGCCCCGCTGTTCGCACACGGAGCGTACCGGCCAGGTAACCAAGTGGCACGACGCTTGCGACTGCGCCCACATCCCCCGTTTGACATGCAACCGGATGGTTGCCAATCTGGAGTGGAGGGGGTTGGATGACATGGACGAGGTGTTCAAGGCGCTCGCCGATGCGAGCCGGAGGCGGTTGCTCGACCGGCTGAACGAGCGGTCCGGGCAGAGCCTGCGCGAGCTGTGCGTGGGGCTGGAGATGACCCGGCAGGCCGTGTCCAAGCACCTGGCGGTGCTGGAGGGCGCGGGCCTGGTCACCGCGGTCCGGCACGGCCGGGAAAGGCTGCACTATCTCAATCCCGTGCCCATCCACGACATCACCGACCGCTGGATCGGTCAGTACGAGCGGGGCCGGATGGCCGCGCTCGGCAACCTCAAGCACGCCCTGGAAGGAACGGCCATGAGCAAGCCCGAGTACGTCTACACGATCTACATCGCCACCACGCCCGAGAAGCTGTGGGAGGGGCTGACCAGCCCGGAGTTCCTGAAGCAGTACCACGGCGGCTGGGCGCCCTCCTCCGACTGGAAGGTCGGCTCGAAGGTGCTGTGGCCGGTCGAGGACGGCGGCGAGCCGCAGGACCTCGGCCAGGTCGTCACCGAGTCGGAGCCCGGCAAGCGGCTCGCCTACACCTGGCACACGCTCCAGCCCATGCACAAGGACATGCTCGGCATGAGCGAGGCGGAGTTCGCCGAGGCGGCCAAGGAGCGCTCCAAGGTCGCCTTCGACATCGAGCCCGCCGAGGAGCCGGAGCTGGGCGTGAAGCTGACCATCACCCACGACGGGTTCGACTCGGCCGACTCCAAGATGCTCGAGGGCGTCGGCGGCGGCTGGACCATGATGATGTCCCACCTGAAGACCATCCTCGAAAAGGCCTGACCCCGCGCCGCAGCCATGACGGCCCCAGCCCCGTCCCCGGGGCTCCGGTCCCAGCCGCGGGCCCCAGCCCCACCCGTAGCCGTAGCCGTAGCCGTAGCCGTGGTGCGGACACGGGTACGGAAATGAGTCAGCTCGTGATTACCGGGCACCCCCAGTCCGTGGGGACAGGAGGTGCCCGGCCCTCCGAAGCGGCGGTGCGCCCACAACAGGGCGACGCTGGGAGAAAGCGGCGCAGGTCGTGCGATGCCGCCGAGGAGAGGTGAACGAGCGTGGAGAGCGTGGACCAAGAGCGCGAGGCGGGCGGGCGGCAGATACTCGCCGACCTGCTGGCCGCCAGCCATCTCCTGCCCGTCGAACGGCTGCCGGAGGTGGTGGCCGAGCACGCTCGCGCCGCCGGATTCACCGAGGCGGTGATCTACCTCGACGACTTGCAGGGGCGGGTACTGCGCCTGCTGGCAGGGGGCAAGCCGCCGCCCGGCGCGGCGCCGGAGAAGGAACTGCGGATCGACGGCACCGCACCGGGCCGCGCCTACCAGTACGGCAGCATCATCAGCGCCGACCCGCCCGGGGGTGAAGGATCGGCATGGTGGGTGCCCATCCTTGACGGCACCGAGCGCCTCGGCGTGCTCTACGCGGCGGCCGAGCACGATGACACGCGCACGCAGGAGGACCTGAACCGCCTGGTCTCCCTGCTGGCCCTGATCATCGTGAGCAAGCGGAGGTCGAGCGACACGCTGGCCAGGCTGAGCCGGACCGAGCCGCTGAACCTCGCCGCCGAGATGCAGTGGAACCTGATGCCCCCGCGGACCTACGCCGACGGACGCGTGATGATCGCCGCGTCGATGGAACCGGCGTACCAGATCAGCGGCGACGCCTACGAGTACGCCACCGACGGCCCGCTGGTCCACCTGAGCATCTTCGACGCCATGGGCCACGACACCGCCGCCGGGCTGAGCGCGGCCCTGGCCCTGGGCGCCTGCCGCAACGCCCGGCGCTCCGACGCCGGTCTCATCGCCAAGGGCGAGGCCGTGGAGAAGGCGCTGATCGAACAGTTCGACCACCACCGGTACGTCACCGGAATCCTCGCCACGCTCGACACCCGCACCGGCATGCTCAGCTGGGTCAACCGCGGGCACCTACGGCCCATCATCATCCGCGGCAGCCGCTGGAGCACCCACCTGGACCTCTACACCGACGGCATCACCGAGGCCCGCAGCCCCACCGGCCGCGAATTCGGCCTGGCGCGGTTCACCGACTTCATCATCCGCCACCACGC
>NZ_JASKYR010000919.1:0-2652 GCF_041028215.1 Streptomyces flavofungini | reverse complement strand
GTACGACCCGGAGGCCGCCGGGGAGGCCCGGTTCTGCGCCATGGCGGCGGCCTGGGACCTCGGCGACGCCACGGCCTATCTCGCCGCGCTCGGCACTCCCCCGGCCCCCGGCGCCGCCGACCGGGGCGGTGCCGACGCCGACGCGCAGGCCGAGGAGTACCGGGCCGCGATGTCCGTCGTCATGCGCGGCCGGGTCGGCGCGGCGAGCCGCGGGCTGCGCAGGGTCGTCGACCACGGTGAGGGCGCCGACGAGCCCGAGCGGCTGCTGCGCGCCGGGGTCGCCGCGCTCGTGCTCGGGGACCTCGCCGCGGCCTCCCGCGTCAACGCCCGCGCACTGGCCGCCGCGCGCTCGCGGGGCACGGACATCCACGTGCCGCAGGCCCTGGAGTACCTGGCCTACGCCGAGCTGCGCGCCGGGCGGCACGCGCGGGCCCGTGCGCACGCCGAGGAGGGGCTGCGGGCCGCCGAGGCCGCCGGGCAGTGCAATGTCGCCGCCCAGCACCACGCGATCCTCGCCCTGGTGGCGTCGGTCGAGGGCGTGGACGACGAGGTCACCGCACGGGCGGCGGCCGCCGCGCGCATCGCGGGCAGGCACGGTCTCACCCAGGCCTCGACGCTGGCGCAGTGGGCGCTGGCCCGTCTCGACCTGAGCCGTGGCCGGGTGCCGGAGGCCGCCGCGCGGCTCGGCCCGGTGGTGCGGCCGGGACCGCGCCGCGGCCACTTCGCGGTACGGATGCTCGCCGTGCCCTGCTACGTGGAGGCGGCCGTCCTCGCCGGGGAGGGCGAGCGGGCGCGGCGGTGCGTGGCGGAGTTCGCCGAGTGGGCGGCCCAGCGGGCCGATCCGCAGGCCCCGGCGCTGCTCGCCCGCTGCCACGCGCTGCTCGCGGACCCCGGCGAAGGCGACGCCCTCTACGCGGCGGCGCTCGCCCGTCATGAGCTGGCGGGCGGCGACTTCGAGCACGCCCGCACCCAGCTCCTGTACGGCAAGTGGCTGCGCCGCAGGCGCCGCCCCGGCGAGGCCAGGGGCAGGCTGCTCGACGCGCTGGTCTCCTTCGAACGCTGCGGCGCGCGGGCCTGGGCCGAGCAGACGCTGGCCGAGCTGCGCGCCACCGGCGGTGCCGGGGCCGCCGCGGGGCAGCGCGCCGCCGAGCCGCGCGGGCGCCTGTCGAATCTGACCCCGCAGCAGCTCAGGATCGCCCGCTGTGTCGCGGAGGGCGCCACCAACCGCGAGGTGGCCCGCCGCCTCTCGGTGAGCCCGCGCACGGTCGACCACCACCTGCGGAACGTCTTCGCCCTGCTCGGGGTACGCTCGCGCGTCGAGCTGTCCCGGCTCGTGGCCCGGTGCGAGGAGCTTTCGGCCGCCGGCGATTAGACCATCCGGTTTCTGTTATCCGGGCGAGGGCGGCGCGTCTCCCCCACTGTCGGAGGAGACAGGTCCCCACACAGAAAGTGGACACAGCGTGAGCAGCGAACGCCAGGCCGCGATGGTCGGAGCGGCACAGGACGGGAACCAGCAGGCTCAGGACACCCTGGTGGCGGAGTACCTGCCGCTGGTCTACAACATCGTCGGACGGGCCCTGAACGGGCACGCGGACGTGGACGACGTGGTGCAGGAGACCATGATCCGGGTCCTGGGCGGGCTGGACGGTCTGCGCGACCCGGAGAACTTCCGGAGCTGGCTCGTGGCGATCACCATGAACCAGATACGCGGCCACTGGCGGGAGCGTGCCACGGGCGCGATACCCGGCGGCGGCGGTCTGGGCGACGGCTACGACGTCGTGGACCCGGGCGCGGACTTCGTGGACCTGACCATCACCCGGCTCGGCCTCTCGGGCCAGCGCAGGGAGACCGCGGAGGCCACCCGCTGGCTGGACGAGGACGACCGGGCCCTGCTGTCGCTGTGGTGGCTGGAGTCCGCGGGCGAGCTGACCCGGGCGGAGGTCGCCGAGGCGCTCGAACTGACCCCGCAGCACGCGGCGGTGCGGGTGCAGCGGATGAAGGCGCAGCTGGAGAGCAGCCGCGTGGTGGTCCGTGCCCTGGCGGCCGAGCCGCGGTGCGTGGGCCTCGGGCAGATAGCCGCCGGGTGGGACGGCGTGCCCTCCGCCCTCTGGCGCAAGCGTCTCGCGCGCCACGCCCGTGACTGCGCGGTCTGCACGGACCACTGGTCGAACCTGGTGCCCGCCGAGCGCCTCCTCGTGGCACTGGCGCTGGTGCCCGTGGGGGCCGCGCTGACCGGCGCGGTCACCCGCCCCGGCCTGGTCATGGTCGGTTCCGCCCAGGGCGCGCCCGGCGCCCCCGTCTCCGCGCGCGCCCTCGCCCGCCGCGCCCGCGCCAAGCGGCAGCGCAGGACGGCCGGGGTGGCCGCGGCGGTCGCCGCGCTCGTCGCCGGGGGCGCGGCGGTGCACCTGCTCACGGGCCCCGACACCGACGACAGCGGCAAGGCCACCGCCGCCGTCCCGGCCGATCCCACCGCCGAGCGGACCACACGGAGCGCCTCGCCCTCCCCCAAGCGCTCCGCGTCGCCCTCGGCGAAGCCGTCGCCGGGCAAGAGCAAGAGCGAGAGGAAGGCCAAGGAGAAGAGGGACGCGGAGAAGAACGAGCCCAGGGCGACGAAGAAGCCGAAGMCCTCCCCTGCGCCCACCAAGGCCGCGC
>NZ_JASKYR010000918.1:0-3047 GCF_041028215.1 Streptomyces flavofungini | reverse complement strand
GGTCAGGTCGTGTCGTTCGACCCGCACTCCGCGGGCGGTGAGGGCGTCGAGCACCTCGGCCACCCACGGGTCGTCGGCGTGCCCCGCCGGGACGAGCGCGGGCCAGCGGCCGCCGGGGACGGCGCCGTCGGCGCCGGTCAGGGCGGACCAGCACACCGGCCCGCACACCCGCGTCCTCAATGGTCTCCTGCACCCCCGTGGCCACCACCGGGTGCGCGCTCACCTCCACGAACACCTGGAAGTTGTCCGCGAGCAGCGCACGCGTCGCCGCCTCGAACTCCACCGTGCCCCGCAGATTGCGGTACCAGTACGAGCCGTCCAGACCCGCCGTGTCGACCGCTTCCCCCGCGACCGTCGAGTAGAACGGCACGTCGCACGACCGTGCCGCCACCGGGGCGAGCAGCTCCGCCAACTCGTCCTCGATGCGCTCCACATGCACCGAGTGCGAGGCGTAGTCCACCGCGACCCGACGCGCCCGCACACCGGACTGCTCGCACCGGGTCACCAACTCGTCCAGCGCGTCCGCGTCGCCGGACACCACCACGGACGACGGGCCGTTGACGGCCGCGACACCGATGCGGCCCTCGTAGTCGGCGAGCAGTTCACGGACCTCGTCCACGCCGCGCGCCACGGACACCATGCCGCCCAGACCCGACAGCGCACGCAACGCCCGCGACCGCAGCGCCACCACCCGCGCGCCATCCTCCAGCGACAGACCACCCGCCACGACCGCGGCAGCGATCTCACCCTGCGAATGACCCACCACAGCCGAAGGCACCACACCGCGCGAGCGCCACACCTCCGCCAGCGACACCATCATCGCCCACAACGCGGGCTGCACCACATCCACCCGCTCCAGCGACGCCGCACCCTCCACACCACTCAGCACATCGAGCAGCGACCAGTCCACGAACGGCGCCAACGCCTCAGCACACTCAGCGATCCGACCCGCGAACACGGGGCTGGTGGCGAGCAGTTCGACCGCCATACCGGTCCACTGCGAGCCCTGACCGGGGAAGACGAAGACCACACCCCCCGAGCCCTCACCCGTGGCACCCTCCACCACCCGAGCGGACGGCTCACCGGCCGCCAACGCGTCCAGCCCGGACAGGAACTCATCGGCGTCCCGGCCCACCACCACCGCACGGTGATCCATCGCCACCCGCGACGTCGCCAGCGAATACGCCACATCCAGCGCGCGCACATCCGACGCGCGGACCATCTCCGCGAGGCGTGCCGCCTGCTCGCCCACCGCCGCACGCGACCTGCCGGACACGATCCACGGACGCCAGGCATCGTCGTCCTGTGCGGCGGCGGGGGCCTCGGGGTCCTCGGCGGTGGGTGCCTGCTCCAGGAGGAGGTGGGCGTTGGTGCCGCTGACGCCGAAGGACGACACGGCGGCGCGGCGGGGGCGGCCGGTCTGCGGCCAGGCGGTGTGCTCGGTGAGCAGTTCGACGCCGCCGTCGGCCCAGTCGGCGTTCGGGGTGGGGGCGTCGATGTGCAGGCTCTTGGGCAGGGTGCCGTGGCGCATGGCCTGCACCATCTTGATGACACCCGCGACGCCGGACGCGGCCTGGGTGTGACCGGTGTTCGACTTCAGCGAGCCGAGCAGCAGGGGCTGACCGTCGCCGCGGTCGCGGCCGTAGGTGTCGAGGAGGGCCTGGGCCTCGATGGGGTCGCCGAGGGTGGTGCCGGTGCCGTGCGCCTCGACGACGTCGACGTCGCCGGAGGTGAGGCCGGAGTCGATGAGCGCCTGCCGGATCAGCCGCTGCTGGGAGGGGCCGTTGGGGGCGGTGAGTCCGTTGGAGGCGCCGTCCTGGTTGATGGCGGAGCCGCGGATCACGGCGAGGACGGGGTGCCCGTTGCGGCGGGCGTCGGAGAGCCGTTCGAGGAGGATCAGGCCGACCCCCTCCGACCAGGCGGTTCCGTCGGCGGCGGCGGCGAAGGCCTTGCAGCGGCCGTCGGCGGCGAGGCCGCGCTGGCGGGAGAACTCGGTGAACATCTTCGGCGTCGACATCACCGTGGCGCCGCCCGCGAGGGCCAGGGAGCACTCCCCCTGACGCAGGGAGCGGACGGCCAGGTGCAGGGCGACCAGGGAGGAGGAGCAGGCGGTGTCCACCGTGACGGCGGGGCCCTCGAAGCCGTACGTGTAGGAGAGGCGTCCCGAGGCGACGGCGACGGTGTTGCCGGTGAGCAGGTGTCCGGCGACCTCTTCCTGGCGTCCCCGGGCGGCCCCGTCGTAGTCGCCGTGCCCGGTGCCGACGAAGACGCCGGTGGTGCTGCCGGCCAGGGTGTCGGGGACGATGCAGGCGCGTTCCAGGGTCTCCCAGGAGGTTTCGAGGAGCAGGCGCTGCTGCGGGTCCATCGCCAGCGCCTCGCGCGGGGAGATTCCGAAGAACGCCGGGTCGAACTCACCGGCCTCGTGCAGGAATCCGCCTTCGCGGGCGTAGGTGGTGCCCTGGTGTGCGGGGTCGGGGTGGAACAGGCGGTCGAGGTCCCAGCCGCGGTTGGCCGGGAACGCGGAGATGGCGTCGACGCCACCGGCGGCGAGTTCCCAGAGTTCCTCGGGTGAGCGCACTCCGCCGGGGTAGCGGCAGGCCATGGCGACGACGGCGACGGGCTCGCGGTCGCGGTTCTCGGCCTCGCCGAGTTGCTGCCTGGCCTCTTGGAGGTCGGCCACGGCCCGCTTGAGGTACGCGCGGAGCTTGTCCTCGTTCGACATCAGGTGCCCACCTCTCCATGAGATTCCGGAACTCGCGAAAAGCGGAGAGCGGCGATTTCCGGATTCCACGCCCCGACCCTGCTGAGTACCGGGCGGGCGTGTCGCCCGTCCGGCAGATCCGGTCCGGGGCGACAGGTCGACCCGGTCCGGGGGCCAGTCTGGCCGTCGCGGACTGCGGGTTTCCCTAAAGCGTGGTGCGCCTTGACCGGTTGCCGGGCCGGACGAGGGGCGGACTCTGGTGAATTCCCAAGTGCTGTTCGTGCTGGGGGGACTCGCGGTGTGCGGACGAGCGGGAAGGCCCCGCTCCCGTGGTGCGCACGGGGGC
>NZ_JASKYR010000917.1:0-2288 GCF_041028215.1 Streptomyces flavofungini | reverse complement strand
GCTCATGACGCTGACGCTGCACGGCCGTACCGCCCGCGCCTGGTCGAGGCGGAGGCGGGCGGAACGGCCGTGCAGCGTCAGCGTCATGAGCTGGTTGCCGCACCACGGTCCGCCCGTCCTGCGCCAGTCGATGCCCGCCTGCGTCCCGGCTCCAGCCGAAGCGGAAACCGAGCTTCAGCGCCGACGGGATCGAGTTGTGCACGGGCGAGCAGGTGAGCTGGAGCACGCGGGCCGCGGGTCCTTCGCCCCGCGGCCAGGCGGGCTCGGCGACATAGGCGTGGTGGACGTCGCCGGAGAGTACGCACACCGTCGCGGGGGCGTCGGGGCCCGAACCCGCCTCCGCGATCAGCGCGGTGAGCGCCTCGAAGGACGCGGGGAACGCCGACCAGTGCTCCAGGTCCGAGCGCCTGCGCAGGTTCTCGCCGAACCGGGCCCAGCGCTCGCCGCGTTCACCCCGGCACAGCGCGGCGTTCCACCCCTCGGCGTCATGGATGAGGTGGGGCAGCAGCCACGGCAGCGAACTCCCGATGAGGAGGTGGTCGTAGCCGCCGGGGTTCTCCAGGGCCTGTTCCCGGAGCCAGCGCGCCTCCTTGGGGTCGACCATGGCCCGCTCGCCCTCGGCGAGGACGCGGGCCGCGCGGGTGTCGACCATCAGCAGCCGCACGCGGCCGAAGTCCCTGCGGTAGCTCCAGCGCACCGCCGCCGCGTCCGCGTCGGAGGCGGCGGCGAAGGCGCGCAGCGCGTCCGTGCCGTCGGGCGTCGCGCGCACCGAGGCGTAGACGGCGTCGTGTTCGAGCTCGTCGGGGCGGAGATTGCCGATGTGCTGGTGGACCCAGTACGACATGAGGCCGCTCAGGACGCGCTCGCGCCACCAGGGCGTGGCCCGCATCTCGGCGAGCCAGGCCGCGCTGGTGTTCCAGTCGTCTATGACGTCGTGGTCGTCGAAGATCATGCAGCTCGGCACGGTGGACAGCAGCCAGCGGACCTCGGGGTCGAGCCACGACTCGTAGTAGAGGCGGGTGTACTCCTCATAGTCCGCGACCTGGTGCCACGGCGGCTCCGAGGTGTCCCTGCGGGCCGCCAGCCAGCGCCGGGTGGCCTTGGACGTCTGGTCCGCGTACACCTGGTCGCCGAGGAGCAGCAGGACGTCGGGGCGCTCGGCGGCCGGGTCCGCGGCGATCCGGGCGGCGAGCGTGTCCAGGGCGTCGGGCCCCACGGGGTCGTCCTCGCCGGAGGGCGGCGCCGACCAGCGGCAGGAGCCGAACGTCACCCGCAAGCCGGTGCCGCCGTCGTCGGCGGGCGTGCGGATGGTGCTCGCGGGGAACGGCGACCCGGGCGGCGGCCAGACCTGGTCCGCCCCGCCGTTCCCGGCGCCGTTCCCCGCATTGTGCCCGGCGCCGTCTTCGGAACCTCCGGTGAGCAGCACCTCGTACGCCGTCTCGGTGCCCGACGTCAGGCCGATGACCGGGATCAGCGCGTAGTGGTGTCCGGCGACCTGGAAGGTGCGCGCCGAGCCGCGCGCGCCGTCCGCGCAGCGCACCTCGGCGGCGCAGGGCCGGTCGGTCTCGACCCAGACGGTCGCCGTGGAGCCGTCGACATACCTCAGCAGTGGTCCAAGGCGCAGCCGTGCCACAGATGATCACCCTCTTCCGTCGCCCCGTACGGTACGGAACGACGGAAGAGGGCGGGGCGGTTCCGCCCATTCCCGCCGAGGTGCCGTGCGGCGGCGTCAGCAGCCGTTGAGGACCGACGCCAGCTTGCTCTTCTCCTCGGTGTTCACGGTGAGCTTGTAGTGGTGCTTCACGTCCACCCACATACGGACGTAGTAGCAGTGGTACGACGTGGTCGGCGGCATCCACTTCGCCGGGTCCTTGTCGCCCTTGGCCTGGTTGACGTTGTCCGTGACGGCGATGAGCTGGGGCCGGGTCAGGTCGTTGGCGAAACCTTCCCGCTGGGCGTTGGTCCAGCCGTTGGCGCCGGACTTCCAGGCCTCGGAGAGCGGTACGACGTGGTCGATGTCGACGTCGGACGCGGCGGTCCAGCTCCCCCCGTCGTACGGGGACTTCCAGGTGCCGGAGACGGCGGCGCAGCTGGAGTCCTGCTGGACGTTGGTGCCGTCGCGCTTGAGGACGACCTCGCGGGTGTTGCACGCGCCGGACTGGGTGCTCCAGTGCGGGAACTTGTCGCGGCTGTAGCCGTCGGAGGAACCTTCCGCCTTGACCGTCAGCTCACCGAGGTAGGCGCGGGCGGTGGCGGCGCTGACCGGGGCCGGGGGAGCGGCCTGGGCG
>NZ_JASKYR010000916.1:0-2787 GCF_041028215.1 Streptomyces flavofungini | reverse complement strand
CTGGCCGTGGAGACCATGACGGAGACCGGCGTCGACGCCGTCGTGCCGTGGGCCGCGTCGCGCTGCATCACGCAGTGGAAGGGCGAGCGCGGCCTCAAGGCGCTCGCCAAGTGGCGGGCCACCGCGCGCGAGGCGGGCAAGCAGTCGCGCCGCGTCCGGTTCCCCGAGGTGGCGGACGCCGCCTCGACCAAGCAGGTCGCCGCGCTGCTCGCCGAGGCAGACTTCGCGGCCGTCCTGCACGAGGAGGGCAGCGAGCCGCTGGCCACCGCCGAGCTGCCCGCCACCGGCCACATCGTCCTGGTGGTGGGGCCCGAAGGAGGGGTTTCTCCCGATGAGCTCGCGCTGTTCGCGCAGGCCGGGGCGGCGCCCTACCGGCTCGGGCGTAGCGTGTTGCGTACATCGACCGCGGGGACCGCGGCGAGCGCCCTGCTCCTCGGACGCACGGGCCGCTGGTCCTGACCCGACCCACGGGGGCTGCGTTGGAACTCGCCCAGGTCCGCCTGCTCGTCTCGGACTTCCCTGCCTGCTACCGCTTCTACGCCGAGGTCCTCGGCCTCAAGCCCCAGTCGGGCGCCGAGGAGGGCCCGTACGAGAAGTTCAGCCCGGCCACCGGGTCCGCGGGCATCGCGCTCCAGGACCGGTCGATGATGGCCGGGCTCATCGACGAGCTGGCCGGTTCGGCGACCGGGCACCGCTCCCTCGTGGTGCTGCGCGTGGACGACCTGGACGCGTACTGCGAGCAGATCACCGGGCGCGGCGCCGTCCTCGCGCACGGGCCCGCACCGCTGACGGACCGCATGCAGGCCGCGCACCTCAAGGACCCCGAGGGCAACGTGGTGGAACTCCAGGAGTGGCTGCTCGCCCAGGGCTGACCCCCTCGGCGGCCCGGCAGGACCGGTTAACAGATGGCCGCAAGCGGTCTACCCCTGGGGCGCTCGCGGTGGCACGCTGCCGCTCATGGGGGCATTGAGGCGGTCCTACGGCCGCGCGAAGGGGTCGCCCGGGTTGCGGAGGCGGCGTGCGGCACCGGTCCTGTGTGCCGTCGGGCTCGCCGGAGCCGCCGCGCTCGGCGTCACCGCGTGCGACCCGGCCAACGGCGGCTTGAACACCTCGGCGGTCGCGCTCACCACCGACCAGATGGGCACCAAGGAACTGGAGCGGCAGCATCTGGACGTGGCGTGGCTGAGCTGTACGGCGCACTACGAGGACCGGGTGACCCCGAGCAGCGGCTCCTCCGCCGAGGAGAGCGTGGACGTCATCGTGGACTGCCAGGGCGAGAGCGGCGACGGCGAGGACATCACCATCAAGGGTTCGGTGCACTCCGTCGTCGACGGCGCCTGTGTGCGCGGCAACCTCACCGCCAAGGTCGAGGGCAAGGTCTGGTTCCACGTGGACGTCCTCGGCAACTGCGACGCGGGCGGCGGGGACAACGGCGGCGGTGACAACGGCGGTGGTGGCGGGCAGCCCGATCAGCCGACCCAGCCGCCCACCCAGGAGGAGCCGCAGCCAGGGCCCACCACGACCGTCACCGTGACCGTCCGCCCGCCCGAGCCGACCTGCGACTGTCTGCCGGGCAAGTGAGCACGGAGGTCCCCGGCCAAGTGATCCAAACGTCTGCCGGACCGCCGCGAGCCTGCCTAGGCTGGCCGGTGTGACACAGACTGCGTACCTCCGATACCCGCACATCCACGGCGAGTTGGTCACGTTCACGGCCGAGGACGACGTCTGGGTCGCCCCCCTCGACGGGGGCCGCGCCTGGCGGGTCAGCGCCGACAACATGCCCGTGAACCACCCCCGTTTCTCCCCGGACGGCACGACCGTCGCCTGGACGTCCACGCGGGACGGCGCGCCCGAGGTGCACATCGCGCCCGTCGACGGCGGCCCCTCCAAGCGGCTCACGTACTGGGGCACCGCCAGGACCGGCGTGCGCGGCTGGACCCCCGACGGACGCGTCCTCGCCGTCAGCGCGGCGGGCCAGGCCTCGCCGCGCCGCACCTGGGCGCGGGCCGTGCCGCTCGACGGCGGCCCCGCAGAGACCCTGCCGTACGGCCTGGTCGGCGATGTCGCGCACGGACCGCGGGGGCAGGTGCTGCTGCTCTCGGCCCCGATGGGGCGCGAGGCCGCCTGGTGGAAGCGGTACCGGGGCGGCACGGCGGGCAAGCTCTGGCTCCGCACGGCCGCCGAGGGCACGGCCGCCGCAAGCGCGACCGGCGACGGCGCGGACGCCGCAAGCACGACCGGCGACGGCACGGCCGCCGGAGAGGACGCCGCCTCCCGCGACGCCGCCTCCCGCGACGCCGCCTCCCGCGACGTCGCCCCCGCCTTCGTCCGGGTCCACGAAGCGCTCGAAGGCAACATCGAGTACCCCCTGTGGGTGGGGGAGCGGATCGCCTTCCTCAGCGACCACGAGGACGTGGGCGCCCTGTACTCCTCGCTGCCCGACGGCACAGACCTGCGGCGGCACTCCCCGGTCGACGGCTTCTACGCCCGGCACGCCGCCACCGACGGCACCCGCGTCGTCTACGCGTCGGCCGGTGAACTCTGGCTTCTCGACGACCTGGACGGCGCCGAGCCGCGCCGTATCGACGTCCGCCTCGGCGGCCAGCGCACCGACCTCCAGCCGCACCCGGTGCCCGCCGCCCGCTGGTTCGGCGCCGCCGCGCCCGACCACACCGGACGCGGCAGCGCGGTCTCCGTGCGCGGCTCCGTGCACTGGGTCACGCACCGCGAGGGCCCCGCCCGCGCCCTCGCCGCCACCCAGGGCGTCCGCGCCAGGCTGTSCCGCAC
>NZ_JASKYR010000915.1:0-3193 GCF_041028215.1 Streptomyces flavofungini | reverse complement strand
CTGGTCGTCGACGCGTCGTCGCAGTCGCGGTCGGTGGCGGCGCTGGTGCACGGCTTCGCGTCCTGGGACCCGGAGGTGCGGGTCGCGGGCGTCATCCTGAACAAGGTCGGCTCCGACCGGCACGAGGCGCTGCTGCGGGAGGCCCTGGACGAGTCCGGTGTGCCGGTGCTCGGTGTGCTGCGGCGGGCCGCCCCCGTGCACGCCCCCTCGCGGCACCTGGGTCTGGTGCCGGTGGCCGAGCGGCAGGCCGACGCGGCGGAGTCGGTGGCGGAGCTGGCTTCACGGGTGCGGGAAGGCTGCGACCTGGACGCGCTCCTCGCCCTCGCCCGTACGGCGGGGCCCCTGCCGGGCGAGGCCTGGGACCCCGGGGCGGCACTCGGCGCCGCACGGCGGTCCGGTTCCCGCCCGGTGGTCGCCGTCGCGGGCGGTGCCGCGTTCACGTTCTCCTACGCCGAGCACGCGGAGCTGCTCGCGGCGGCGGGCGCGGAGGTCGTGCCGTTCGATCCGCTGCACGACGAGCGGCTCCCGGACGGGACCGCGGGGCTGGTGATCGGCGGCGGTTTCCCCGAGGTCTACGCGCCGGAGCTGTCCGCCAACGAACGGCTGCGCAAGGCGGTGGCCGAGCTGGCGCTCTCCGGCGCGCCCGTGGCGGCGGAGTGCGCGGGGCTGCTGTATCTGACCCGTGAGCTGGACGGCAGGCCGATGTGCGGGGTGCTCGACGCGCAGGCGCGGATGTCGGAGCGGCTCACGCTCGGCTACCGGGAGGCCGTCGCCGTCTCCGACAGCGTGCTCGCGGTCGCGGGCACGCGGACGCGGGGCCATGAGTTCCACCGCACCACGGTCGAGCCCGGGGCCGGGGCGTCGCCCGCCTGGGGCCTGCACGCGCCCCGGCGCCGCGTCGAGGGCTTCGTGCAGGGCTCGGTGCACGCCAGCTATCTGCATACGCACTGGGCCGCCGCGCCGGGCGTCGCGCGGCGCTTCGTCGAGAGCTGCGCGCCGTGACCGTACGGCGGCGCGGTTCAGCCCGCGACGCCCACCACCAGCCAGATGAACGCCGCGCCCGCCACCGTGCACAGCAGCGTGGAGCGCGCGGGGTGGTCGTGGTGCGCCTCGGGCAGGATCTCGGCGGCGGCGAGGTAGAGCAGCGCTCCGCCGAAGAACCCGAGATATCCGCCGAGCAGCCGCTCCGGGATGGTGAAGAGCAGCGTGGAGGCGGTGCCGAGCACCGGGGCCGCCGCGTCGGCGAAGAGCATCGCGAGTGCCTTGCGGCGCGCGTTCCCGTACAGGCTGGTGATCGTGTACGTGTTGAAGCCGTCCGCGAAGTCATGGGCGACGACCGCGAGCGCCACGGCCACGCCCATGCCGCCGCCGACCTGGAAGGCGGCGCCGATCGCGACGCCGTCCATCACGCTGTGGCCCACCATCGCGGCGGCGGCCGTGAGTCCCACCTCGGGGACCCGGCCCCCGTCGTGCTCCCCGGCGCCGTGCGCGGCCTGGCGGCCCGCGAGGAGCCGTTCCACCAGATGGGCGACGAGGAACCCGGCCACGAACAGGAGCAGGGCCGCCGGTACGCCGAACACGGGACCGCCCGCGGCCTCCAGCGCCTCCGGCAGCAGGTCGAGGCCGACGACGCCGAGCATCAGGCCACCGGCGAGGCCCAGCACGAGGTGGCGCCGGTCGGTGACCCGCTGGGCCGTCCAGCCGCCCACCAGGGTCATGAGGAAGGCGCCGAGCGCCACGAACACCGCCATGCGCCCTTGCTAGCGGATTGACCCCCCGCGGCGCACATCCGCCACCCCCGTTTCCCTCTCCGATCCGCACCACCTCGTACGAAAGGACCCCTTCATGGAGGACGCCCAGGTTCTCGTCGTGGGTGTCGGCGCCTGTGCGGCCGCCCCTGAGGAGGAGGTGCTCGGGCTGATCCGGGACACCGTCCGCGCCGCCGGTCTCGCCGAGCGGGCGATCGCCGAGCTGGCCACGGTGGACGTGAAGGCGGCCGAGCCGGGCATCGTCGCGGCGGCGGCGCGGCTGGGGGTGCCGGTGGTGGCGTACGCGGCGCGGGAGCTCGCTGAGGTGTCCGTGCCGCATCCGTCCTCGGCGTCGACGGCCGCCGTGGGCACGCCGTCCGTGGCGGAGGCGGCGGCGCTGCGGGGCGGCGGCGAACTCCTCGTGCCCAAGCGGAAGTCGGCGCCGGTGGGCCGCCCGCCGATGGCGACGTGCGCGATAGCCCGCAGGCCCGCTCCGCCCGCGTACGCGGGGCTGTCCTCCCCCGTCCTCGGCTCACAACCGGCGCCCGGACCCGACCTGCGGCACCACGGGGACGCGGAGGTGCGGGACGACGGGGCCGGTCTCACCGACCTCGCGGTCAACGTACGGTCCGGAACCCCGCCCGCCTGGCTCAAGGAGAGGATCGCCGCTTCGCTGGGCGGTCTGGCGGCCTATCCGGACGGGCGGGCCGCGCGGGAGGCGGTGGCCGCGCGGCACGGCGTGAGCCCGGACCGGGTGCTGCTCACCGCGGGCGCGGCGGAGGCGTTCGTGCTCCTCGCGCGGGCGCTGAAGGTGCGGCACCCGGTGGTGGTGCACCCGCAGTTCACCGAGCCGGAGGCGGCGCTGCGGGACGCGGGGCACGAGGTGGAACGGGTGCTGCTGCGGGAGGCGGACGGTTTCCGGCTCGATCCGGCGGCGGTGGGGCGGGTGCCGGAGTCGGCCGACCTGGTGGTCGTCGGCAATCCCACCAACCCCACGTCGGTCCTGCACCCGGCGGCGGCGGTCACGGCGCTGGCCCGCCCGGGGCGGGTCCTCGTCGTCGACGAGGCGTTCATGGACGCGGTGCCGGGTGAGCGGGAGGCGCTCGCGGGGCGTACGGACGTGCCCGGGCTCGTCGTGCTGCGCAGCCTCACGAAGACGTGGGGTCTCGCGGGGCTGCGGATCGGGTACGTTCTCGCCGCCCCCGATGTGATCGCCGCGCTGGAGCGGGCGCAGCCGTTGTGGCCGGTGTCGACGCCCGCGCTGGTGGCGGCGGAGGCCTGTGTAGCGCCGAGGGCGCTGGCGGAGGCGGGCCACGCGGCGCATCGCGTCGCCGCGGACCGGGCCCATCTGCTGGCGGGCCTCGCCTCGCTCGCGCCCCGCGGGGTGCGGGTGGCGGGCCCCGCGGAGGGTCCTTTCGTGCTCGTCCACGTGCCCGGGGCGGGGG
>NZ_JASKYR010000914.1:0-2700 GCF_041028215.1 Streptomyces flavofungini | reverse complement strand
TCGTCGGCAGCCGAGGAGATCCGCGAACACGCGGGGCGCGCGCGAGAGTTGGACATCCTCGCGGTACGTGGTCTGGGACTGATCGGCCTGAACCACAGTCTCCTGCGCTCCTCGTGCCTTCCGCAGGACCAGGGCGGTCAGGGACTCCGGGTGCGCGTGGCACTGCTCGATCCCGACAGCCGGACCCTGGCGCAGCGGGCTGCGGAGATCGGTGAGTCCGCCATGGCGTCTGATCCGCGCCGACGAGACTCTCTTCGTGGGGGCCTTCGACGCGGGGTGGGAGGGGCATGAGTCAGCCACGTACAAAGTGATGGAAACACCCCACGGCCCGCTCTTCCGCGGGTTCCGGCGGATGTTCGATGCGGTCCTGACAGAGGCTCGACGCACAGTTTGAAAGGATCGACGGGTGATCGAGGCTGAACTGAAGGCGCGGGTAAAGGAACCGCGGAGGGTCACGGCACTGCTGGGCAAGCGGGCGCGGTCACGACGCGAGCTCTACCGGGACACGTACTACGACCGGCCCGACGGAAGCCTCGCCACAGCAGGCGAGGAGCTGCGCGTGCGCACGATCGACGGCGAGAGCAGCTCCCGTACGGTACTGACCTTCAAGGCCGCCACCGTCGATGCGGAATCCGGGTCCAAACCCGAGCACGAGACGGTCGTGGACGACGCCGATGCGGCCCACGCCATCCTGCGAGGACTCGGATACGTGGAGACCATCGCGTTCGAGAAGCAGTGCCGGAACTACGCCTTCGAAACGCACGGGCGGCACATGCTGGTCACGCTGGTCCGCGTACCGGAGATCGAAGGCACCTTTCTGGAGGCGGAGACCCTCGTCAGCGAAGGTGAGGTGCCGCAGGCACTGAGCGGCATCCGTGCCGTCCTCACGGATCTGGGCATCAGCGACGAGGACCTGACCCGGGAGACGTACACCGACGCCGTCGCCCGCCGACGTCGGCGGGGGCGATTGGCACACGGTCGCGGCACGTGATTGGCCCAGGCGGCGGCACCGCTCGCCCCATAGCGTCGGCCCGTCAGTCAGCGCCGTCGAGACGGGGAGTTCCGTGCCGATCCGTATGCTTCCGCCGCCCGGCGCCCCCCGCGTCCTCGCCGTCGCGCAGTTCAGTAATTCCGTCGGGGACGGGGCCTTCTACGTGTCGTCCGCGTTGCACTTCACCCGTGTCGTCGGGCTGTCGCCCGCTCAGGTCGGTCTCGGGCTGAGTGTGGCGTGGGCCGTCGGGTCCGTGGTCGGGGTGCCGCTCGGGGCGCTCGCCGACCGGCGGGGGCCGCGCGGTGTCTCGGTGCTGCTCGCCGCGGCCACCGGGGGCGCCGTCGCGGCCTTTCTGGTCATCCGCTCCTTCGTGCCGTTCGTCGCCGCCGCCGTGCTCTACGCCGTCGCCCAGTGCGGTCTCGCCGCCGCCCGGCAGGCGCTGCTCGCCGGGCTCGTGCCACCCCCGGCACGCACCGCCGTCCTCGCCCACCTCCAGGCCGTCCTCAACGCCGGGCTCGCCGTCGGCGCCGCCCTCGGCGGGCTCGCCCTGCGGTATGACACCGCCGACGCCTACCGGGCCGTCCTCGCGGTGGACGCGGTCGGTTTCGCGCTCTGCGCGGGCGTACTGCTGCGGCTCCCCGCCGTGCCCCGCCGGACGGCGGAACCCCACAAGACCCGGCTCGCCGTGCTACGCGACCGGCCCTACGCCGTGGTCACCCTCCTCAACGCCGTACTCCTGCTGCGGATGCCGCTGCTCAGCCTGGCCATACCGCTGTGGATCGTGGAGCGCACCGACGCCCCCGGATGGCTCGTCTCCGCGCTCTTCGTCCTCAACACCCTTGCCGTCATGGGCTTTCAGGTGCGGATGGCCCGCGGCGTCACCGGCCTCGCGACCGCCGCGCGCGCGGTGCGGTGGTCGGGGGCCGTCATGTGCGCCTCCTGCGCCGTCTTCGCCGTGTCGGCGGCCCGGCTCCCCGCATGGGCTGCCGTCTCTGTCCTCGTCGCCGGGGCCCTGCTCCAGGTGGTCGCCGAGATGCGGCAGTCCGCGGGCTCGTGGCAGATCGGTCTCGTGCTGGCCCCCGCCGCGCACATCGGTCAGTACCAGGGCTTCTTCGGCACCGGCGTGCCGCTCGCCCGTACCCTGGGTCCGCTCCTGCTCACCTGGCTCCTGGTGGTGTGGGGCGTGGCGGGGTGGCTCGTCCTCGGTGCCGTGTTCCTCGGCGCGTCCCTCGCGATGGGGCCCGCCGTACGGTGGGCCGAGCGCGGCCCACGGCCCGGGGCCCCCGCGTCCCGGGCGCGGACCAGCCGCCCCTCACACCCGCCGCGCCACCACGAGCCGCCAGCGCGGACTGCCGTCGGGACGCCGTCCGAACTCCTCCAGCGGCAGCAGCCGTACCTCGAAGCCCGCGTCGATGAGGTCCGCGCGGACCGGCGCCAGCTCGAAGGTGCGGTAGTACATGACGAACGGCGGGCGCCACAGCGCGTTGCGCACCCGCATCACCCCGTCGAAGCCGAGCAGCGCCCAGTGCCACGGGGAGCGGACCGGCGGCGGAGCCCCGATCGGGAACGCGAACAGGCCGCCGGGGCGCAGCGCCCGGCGGACACCGGCGAAGAGCGCCGGGCGCTCGGCGGGCAGGAAGTGCCCGAAGGCCCCGAAGCTCACGGCCAGGCCGTACCCCTCGGCGAACGGCAGCGTCCGCGCGTCGGCC
>NZ_JASKYR010000913.1:0-2702 GCF_041028215.1 Streptomyces flavofungini | reverse complement strand
GGGGCGGGAGTGGTCCGGATGCCAGGTCGAAGTGGCGCACATCGGCGGGCAGTTCGACCGGCGGCTCACCCTGGCTCACCACCATCCCCGCCGACGCCGCGCCGATGAGCCGCCGCAGCCGCTCCCCCGGCTGTGCCGGATCGAGCGGCAGCCAGCGGGCCCCCGCCTTCAGGACCGCGAGCTGGGCGACGACCAGGGACGGCGAGCGGGGCAGCAGCAGGGCGACGGTGGAGCCGGGGGGCACGCCCGCCGCGACGAGCCGCCGGGCCAGCAGGGCCGATTCCTCGTCGAGTCCGGCGTACGTGAGCACGTCGTCGCCGCTGTCGCCGCTCTCGACGGCGGGCGCGTCCGGGGTGCGGGCCACCTGGGCGGCGAACCGTCCGGTCACGGTGGCGGGGCCCGGGACGTCGGCCGCCGGGGCACCGGACGCGCGCGCGAGCAGGGCGCGGTGCTCGGCCTCGGGGAGTACGTCGATCCGGTCGACCGGCGTGGCCGGGTCACCGGCGAGCTGCTCGAAGGCGCGGACCACGCGGGCCGTGACCGTGGCCGCCGAGAGCCCGTACCGGCAGCCCACCGCGAGCAGCAGCCGCTCCCCCGCGACGACGGCGAGCGTCACGGGGTAGTGCGTGGCATCGCGGACGTCCCGTACGCGCACGGAGTACGGGCCGTCCGCCCGCTCATCGGTGCCGCGCGGGAAGTTCTCGAACGCGAGGACGGTGTCGAAGAGTTCACCCGCGCCGCTCGGACCGGCGACGGTGCCGCGCTGGATGTCGGCCAGCCGCACGTGGTGGTGGGGCACGAGCCGCGCCTGCTCGTCCTGGAGGCGGGTGAGGAGCTCGCCGACCGTCTCTCCCTCGCGCAGCCGGACGCGCACCGGCAGGGTGTTGATGAACAGGCCGACCATCTCCCCGGCGCCGGGGAGGTCGTGCGGGCGGCCCGAGACGACTCCGCCGAAGACCAGGTCGCGGGCGCCGGTCAGCCGGGCGAGCACCAGGGCCCAGGCGGCCTGCGTCAGGGTGTTGAGCGTGACGCCCGCCTCGGCGGCGCGCCGGGTGAGGGCGGCGGTCAGCTCGGGGGTGAGGTGCCGCCGGACGGTGTCGGGCTCTCCGGCGCCCGCGCGCTCCCCGGTGACCAGTGGCGCGGGCCGCTCAAGGCCCGCGAGGGCGTCGCGCCAGGCGGCCCGGGCGAGGCCCTGGTCCTGGCGGCTCAGCCAGAGCGCGTAGCTCCGGTGGGGCACGGCGGGCGGCAGCGGCTCGCCGGTGACCAGCGCGGCGAGGTCCCGTTCGACGACGGGGACGGACCAGCCGTCGAGCAGGATGTGGTGGAAGGTGAGGACGAGTTCGCCGCCGTCGGCGTGGCGCAGGAACAGGGCGCGGACCAGCGGCGGGCGCGTCAGGTCGAAGCGGCGCGCGCGGTCCTCGGCGAGCAGCGTCTCGGCCCGTGCCGCGGCCTCCTCCGCGGGCAGCGCCGTCAGATCGGCCTCGGCCCAGGGCGGTGTGACCGCGTGCGGGATGACCTGCACGGGACGGTCGAGGCGGGCGTGCCGGAAGCAGGCCCGCAGATTCGGGTGCCGCTCAAGGAGCGCGCCGAGGGCGTCGCGGAGCGCGCCCGCCGTGATCGCGGGCCCGGTGCGGAACCTGGCCTGCACGAGGTACGGGTCGGGCCCCTCGGCATCCCGTACGGCGTGGAAGAGCAGCCCCTCCTGCACGGGCGTGAGCGGCAGCACATCCGCGATGCGCCCGCTCATCGCCCGCCCTCCGGGGTGCCGTCCCGGAAGCCGTCAAGACCGTCAAGACCGTCAAGACCGCCCTCCAGCATCGCCAGTTGTTCCGCCGACAGGTCCACCAGGGGGAAGTCGGACGGGGTGGCGCCGACCGGGCCGCCCCGTTCCGTCTCCTCGGCCAGTTCGGTCAGGGCCTCCCGCCAGCGGGTGGTGAGTTCGCGTACCTCGTCCCTGGCCACGACGCCTTCCGCGTACGAGAAGGTCGCCTCAAGGCGGAGGCGGCCGTCGGGGCCCGGCGTGGCGAGGGCGTCGATCTCCAGGGCGTGGCCGAGGGGTACGGCGCCGGGGCCCGCGTCCAGGAGTTCGCCGCCCGCCGCGTCGCCCCCGGTGAGGCGGCCGAGGTAGTTGAAGCGGACGTCAGGCGCCGGGAGTTCCGCCAGCTCGGCCGATGTCCCGGGGTTGAGATGGCGCAGGAGGCCCCAGCCGATGCCGCCGTTCGGCACCGACCTCAGCCGCTCCTTGACCGCCTTCAGGGTGTCGCCCGCCGACGTCTCACCCGGCCGCCCGGTGTCGAGCAGGACCGGGTACTGCGTGGTGAACCAGCCGACCGTGCGGGAGACGTCCGTGGGCGTGGAGAGCGTCTCCCTGCCGTGGCCCTCCAGGTGGACGAGCAGGCCCGTGCCCGTGCCCCGGTTCCGTACGGCGGCCGAGGCGAGCGCCGAGAGGAGGACCGCGTCGGGGCCGCAGTTGAAGGCGGCGGGCAGGGTCGTGAGCGCCGCCTCGGTGAGGTCGGCGGGGAGTTCGACGGTGTGGGTGGCGCGGCGCGCTCCGGCGCCCCGCCCCTCGGCGAACCTGGCGTCGGCCGCGCCCTCGAGCGCCGCACGCCACCAGTCCAGTTCGGCCACCTGCTCCGGCCGCTCGGACTCCTCGGCGAGAAGCGTGGCCCAGCGGTGGAAGGAGGTGCCGGGGGCGGCCGGGG
>NZ_JASKYR010000912.1:0-2456 GCF_041028215.1 Streptomyces flavofungini | reverse complement strand
GCGGGGAAGGCCCCGCCGTGTTCCTCGATGAGATGGGCGACTGCTCTCTCCACGCTGCCGATGACACTGCGGTGGACCATCACCGGGCGGTGCCTGGCGCCGTCCGCGCCGATGTAGCGCAGGTCGAACTGTTCGGGCTGGTGGAAGTCGATCTGGACGGTGGACAGGGTGGACTCCCGGCCCGCCCCGTCCACGATCTGTACATCGATCTTCGGCCCGTAGAAGGCGGCCTCGCCCTCGGCGGCCTCGTGGGCGAGCCCGGCGGAGTCGAGCACCTCGGTCAGCAGAGCGGTGGCCCTGCGCCACTTCCCGGGGTCGGCGACGTAACTGCCGCCGGGCCCCGGCAGGGAGAGCCGGAACCGGGCCGGGCGGATGCCGAACGCCTCGTACGCCCGGCGGATCATCTCCAGGGCGGCCCGCGCCTCGTCGGCCGCCTGCTCCAGGGTGCAGAAGACGTGCGCGTCGTTGAGGTGGATGGACCGCACACGGCTCAGCCCGCCGAGCACACCGGACAGCTCCGCCCGGTACATGCCGCCCAGTTCGGCCATGCGCAGCGGAAGTTCGCGGTAACTGCGGGCGCGCGAACGGTAGATGATGGCGTGGTGCGGGCAGAGGCTGGGCCGCAGCAGCATCTGCTCGCCGCCCACCTCCATGGGCGGGAACATGTCCTCGCTGTAGTGCGACCAGTGCCCGGAGATCTCGTACAGCTCGCGTTTGCCGAGGACGGGCGAGTACACGTGGCGGTAGCCCGCCCGCCGTTCGGCGTCGCGGATGTACTCCTCCAGGGCGTGGCGCACGGCGGCGCCGTCGGGCAGCCAGTACGGCAGGCCCGCGCCGATCAGCGGGTCGGTGCCGAACAGTTCGAGCTCACGGCCGAGTCTGCGGTGGTCGTGCATGGCGGTCTCCTCGCGGACAGCGGGCGGGTGACCGCAGGACGAAGCCCCGGGGCACTCGCCCCGGGGCTTCGATGCGCGACATCGGTCAGCGCGCCGGGACACTCTCCGGCGTCGTCGTCCTCATCGCGGCACGCTTCATGCCGGTGACCGTAGCGGCCAGGTGTCCGTGCGGTCGACCGGATTACCGCATCACGGGCGGCCCGATCTCGGTCGGCTCCCAGCGCGGTCGGCTCGATGACGGCGGGTGCGGCGCGGCGGGCCTCAGCGCCGCCTGCCGCGCCGGGCCGCCGTACCGCGCCGGGCGGAGGCCCGGCGCGTCGTGCGGTGCCAGCCGAAGGGGCCGGGCAGGTCCATCGACGTGGTGCGCCTGCCGGTGCTGCTGCGGGTGCGGCGCGGGCCGTGCCGGCCGCCGGTGGTCAGGGACCAGGAGCGCTTGTTGATGTTCAGCCGGACCCCGGGAAGTATCCGGAAGCTCTTGCGGAACGTGAGCGGCATGCCTTCCTCCTTACGTCTCCTGCCGGGTACCCCGGTGCGGCCCTGTGAAAGACGTCACAAGGGGCCGTCTCATGATCGGGGTCGGGTGCCATCGGGGCACAGGATTCGCGTAAGGTCGCGGGTCGGCCGCCCCAGGGCGACCCGATACGACTGTCCCCGAACAAGGAGCCGCAGGTCATGACGGCCAATGACGTCACCCAGGCGCCGATTTACCACACCCTCGTACAGGAGCACGGCGATGTACTCGCCACGGCGCGCAAGGCCGCTGAAGAGACCCAGCAGACGGCCCGTGACGTCCTGGACTTCAGCACCCCGCCGCGCATGAGCGCGCCCGCGGAGGCCGCCTCCTAGGGCCGGGGGCGGCTCGCGCCCGGCGCGGTGGATCGTCCAGGATGGCGGGATGGATTACGAGTTCTGGAAAGACCTCCACGAACGAGGCGGCATCCCCGCGGTCAGGAGCGCACTGGAGAACCTCCCCGAGGACCTTCCCCCGCAGGACGCGAACGCCGCGGCCGAGCTGGCCATGAAGGTCATCGAGGAGGACATCGCCCGCATCAACGCCAGGGCGGACCGCGCCGAGGAACGGGCCCGCGACCTCGCGGCCCGGACCCGCGAGGTGAACGAACAGCTCTCGGGCCGAGCGCCCCGGCCCCCGGAGAGCTGAACCGGCCGCGCCGCGGGGCTGACCCTCTCACCGGAAGGGCCGCCCCGCCCCCTCACGTCCGTGCCATCAGCCGTGCCGTAGCCGCGTCATGGCGGGCCTGGAGGGTCGCGTCGGGGGAGACCCTCAACAGGGCGCCCAGGGCGCGGACCGCGCCGTCGTCGTAGCCGCAGGCCTCCGCCTCGCGCGCCGCCGCTTCCAGGCGGGCGATGCCGTTCGCTTCGTCGGACAGGGCGACCAGGGCCTCGCCGAGCGCGGTGAGGAGCAGGACCCTGGTCGCGGCCGGGGTGGTGGCGGGGGCGTCGAGGGCGAGCGCGGCGAGGGCCGTGTCGTGGGCCTCCTGCCACTGCCCGGCGTCCAGCTGGTGCCGGGCGAGATGGCTGAGCGCCAGGCGCCGGGTGCTG
>NZ_JASKYR010000911.1:0-2799 GCF_041028215.1 Streptomyces flavofungini | reverse complement strand
ACCGGGCGCCGGGTGTCGTTCCACTCCACGAGGATGCGGTGCCGCTCCTCCGCCGACAGCACGGACAGCTCGCCGACCGGCTGCTCCGGGTCGTCGGCGATGGCCTCAAGCACGCGTACGAACCAGTCGCAGTACCGCTCCGCCTCGTCCCGCCCGAAGAGGTCGGGGCGGTAGTCGAGGCGGATGCCGAGCGCCTCCCCCGGTGTGCAGATCAGCGACAGCGGATAGTGCGTGGCGTCGAAGCCGCCGACGTCGACGCAGATGGCGTCGCCCAGCCGGAGCGCACCGGCCGTCGGATAGTTCTCGAACGCCGTGGTGGTGTCGAAGAGGCTGCCGAACCCCGCGCGGCGCTGGATCTCGGTGAGCCCCAGATGGTGGTGCTCGAAGAGGTCGAGCTGCGCGTCCTGCACCCGTTCGAGGACATCGGCGATTGAGTCGGCGGGATCGGTGCGCACCCGGGCGGGCAGGGTGTTGATGAGCAGGCCCACCATCGATTCGATGCCCTCGACGTCGGCGGTCCTGCCCGACACGGTCATGCCGAAGAGCACGTCGTCCCTGCCGGTCAGGCGGCGCAGGACGAGGCCCCAGGCCACCTGCGCCACGGTGTTGAGCGTGACCCCGCAGTGCCGGGCGCGCTCCGCGAGGGCGGCGCTCCGGTCCGGGGACAGGGTCCGCAGCACGCGCCGCGGCACCACCGCTCCCCGCCCCGTCGCCTCCGGCGCGACGAGCGTGGGCTCCTCGATGCCGGACAGCGCCTCGTCCCATGCCGCGTGCGCCTCGTCCGGATCGGTGTCCGCGAGCCAGTCCAGGTAGGCGGTGTAGGTGGGCGCGGGGGCCTCGTCCGCCTGCCGGGCCCCGTTCTCGTACACGTCGATCAGCTCGTCGAGGAGGACGGAGGTGGACCAGCCGTCGAGCATGATGTGGTGGTTCGTCAGCGCGAAGCGCCAGCGGTCCTCGGTGAGCCGGATCAGCAGGAAGCGGATCAGTGGCGGGCGCCCGAGGTCGAAGCGCCGCAGGCGTTCCTCCCGCGTGACCCGGTCGGCCTCCGCGCGCAGCGCCTCGGGGTCCTCCCCGGTCAGCTCGACGACCCGCAGGTCGAGCGGCGGATCGGGGACCACGAACCGCACGGGCTCGCCCGCTGCGTCGGTACGGAAGCCCGAGCGCAGGCTGTCGTGCCGACGCTGCACCGCCTGGCAGGCGTCGGCGAGGGCGGCCGGATCGATCCGGCCGTCGAAGTCGAGCGTCAGTTGGGTGGTGTAGATGTCCTGGCCCTCCACGTCGAACGCGGTGTGGAAGAACAGCCCCTGCTGGAGGGGCGCGGGCCGGGTCTCCCGTGGGGCGTCGGAGGTGGTCATGCGGTGGCTCCCTGCTCGTCGGCTCCTTGCTCGCCTCTTCCGGCCTCGTTCTCGTTCGCGTGTGCCGTCAGGGCGGCCAGGGCCTCGAACCACAGGTCGGCCAGCTCGGCCACCCGCTCCTGGGTGAGCAGGCCCGTCGGGTACGCCCAGGTGACGTGCAGTTCGGGGCCGTTGTCCTGGACCATGGTGACGGCCGAGATCTCCAGCAAGTGGGTCTGCGGCAGCTCGGGGTCACCGCCGCCGCCGACGGCCCYGCCCTCGTCCCCGGAGACAAGGCCCCAGTCGGTGCCTTCGGGGCGGTCGAACCTGCCGAGGTAGTTGAACATGACGTGGGCTCGGGGCAGTCGTGCGAGGGCGGGCCCCGTCTCGGGGTTGAGGTACCGCAGCAGGCCGTAGCCGAGGCCCTTGTCCGGCATGGTGCGCAACTGACCGTCCACGGCTCGCAGCGCGGCGTCCGGATCGTTCTCGGGGCCCGCGAGGCGGACGGGGAACATGCTGGTGAACCAGCCGACGGTCGCGGACAGATCGAGATCGTCGGCGATCTCCTCCCTGCCGTGCCCCTCCACGTCCACGAGGAACGGGGCGTCCGGGTCGGGGACGTGCCCGGCGCGCCAGCGGCGTACCGCGTGGCCGAGGGCCGTGAGCAGGACGGCGTTGATTCCGGTGCCGAGCGTGCTGGGCACGTGCGTCAGCAGGCGTTCCGTCCGGTCCGGGGGCAGTACGCGGGTGACGGTCGCCTGGGTGCGCAGGACGTCACGGTCCTGGGCGAGCGCGGTGCCCGGGAGGAGGTCTTCGGCGCCGTCCACGAGGCCGGTCCAGAAGGGGAGTTCTCCGGTCCGCGCCAGTGCGTCGCGGGTCAGCAGCTCGCCCCACTCCGCGTAGGAGACGCCTGCCTCGACTTCCGCCGCACGGAGATCGGGCGCCGACTCCCACGCCGTACGCAGGTCCTGGAGCAGGATGCGCCAGGAGACGCCGTCGACCACGAGGTGGTTGATCATCAAGAGGAGCCGTCCGGCGCGACCCGCTCCGGCGTCGAACCAGACCGCTTGGAGCATGTTTCCGCGCTCCGGGTCGAGCCGCCGCCGCGCCGCGTCCGCCTCTTCGCGAACGAGCTGCGCCAGCCGCACCGCGTCGCGCCCCGCGGCGTCGACGCGCACGACGTGGTCTGCGGCGCGTACGGCGTCCCGCGGCAGCACGTCGAGGTGCCAGTCGGCGTCGCGCCGCAGCCGTATGCGCAGGGCGTCGTGACGGTCGAGTACGGCCTGAACCACTTCTCGCAGCCGCGCCATCCGCACCGCGGCCGGTGTCCTGACCAGCACGAACTGATGAAACCCGGCAACCGGACCACCACGATCCCGCTGCCACTGAATGATCGGCGTGAGGGCGACATGCGCGAGTGCTCCGTCTTGGGTGGGGGTGGCGGCGCCGGTCACTGGGTCGACGG
>NZ_JASKYR010000910.1:0-3652 GCF_041028215.1 Streptomyces flavofungini | reverse complement strand
GTCACGGAGACGGTCCTCGCGGAGCGCCCCGCCCGCCCCGTCCTGGTCTCCCTCGCCCGCGCGGGCACGCCCGTCGGCGTCCTGATGCGGCGCTGGGCCGCCCACCGCCACGGCATCGACCTGCCGCACTACGCCGTGTCGATCGTGCGCGGCCGGGGCATCGACGCCAACGCCCTGCGCTGGCTCGCCGCCCACCACGACCCCGCCGACGTCGTCTTCGTCGACGGCTGGACCGGCAAGGGCGCGATCACCCGCGAACTGGCCGACGCGATACGGGCGTACGAGGCGTCCGGCGGGGCCACCGGCTTCAGCCCGGAGATCGCGGTGCTCGCCGACCCCGGCTCATGCGTGCGCACCTACGGCACCCGCGAGGACTTCCTCATCCCCTCCGCCTGCCTCAACTCCACGGTCTCCGGCCTCATATCCCGCACCGTGCTCCGCGCGGACCTGGTCGGCCCCGACGACTTCCACGGCGCGAAGTTCTACCGCGAGCTCGCCGACGCCGATGTGTCCCGCGCCTTCGTGGACGCGATCGCCGACCGCTTCGACGAAGTCGCCGACGCGGTCGACGTACGGGCCAAGGAACTGCTCTCCGCGGACCGCGCGCCGACCTGGGAGGGCTGGGCCGCGGTGGAGCGGATCAGCGAGGAGTACGGCATCCACGACGTGAACCTCGTCAAGCCCGGCGTCGGCGAGACGACGCGGGTGCTCCTGCGCCGCGTCCCCTGGAAGATCCTGGCCCGCGCGGGCGCGGGGGCCGACCTCGACCACGTACGGCTGCTGGCCGAGCAGCGGGGCGTGCCGGTCGAGGAGGTCGACGAGCTGCCGTACAGCTGCGTCGGTCTCATCCACCCCCGGTACACGCGCGGCGCGACGGGCGCGGACGGCAGGGCGGTGGTCTCCCCGTGACCAGGCTCGTCGCCAGCGACCTCGACCGGACGCTCATCTACTCCACCGCCGCGCTCGGGCTGACCATGCCCGACGCCGAGGCGCCCCGCCTGCTCTGCGTCGAGGTGTACGAGGGCAAGCCCCTGTCGTACGTCACCGAGGCCGCCGCCGGGCTCCTCGACGAGCTGGGCCGCAGCTCGGTCTTCGTGCCGACCACCACGCGGACGCGCGAGCAGTACCTGCGGGTCCATCTGCCCGGACCCGCGCCCCGCTTCGCCATCTGCGCCAACGGCGGGCACCTGCTCGTCGACGGCGTCTCCGACCGGGACTGGCAGGCGCGGGT
Organism: Streptomyces flavofungini; assembly: GCF_041028215.1. Lineage (GTDB taxonomy): Bacteria > Actinomycetota > Actinomycetes > Streptomycetales > Streptomycetaceae > Streptomyces > Streptomyces flavofungini_B. Next base: position 2,421 of record NZ_JASKYR010000910.1, on the reverse strand, counting down.
GGCGCGGCGCCTCGCCGACGAGTGCGCCTCGCTCGACGAGGTGCGCGCGCACCTCGTGCGGAGCGCCGACCCGGCGTGGCTGCTCAAGGAGCGGGTGGCCGAGGGCCTCTTCGCCTACCTCGTCGTCGAGCGCGCGCTGCTGCCGGACGCCTGGGTCAAGGAACTCGGGGCGTGGGCGGGGGCGCGCGGCTGGACGGTGTCCTTGCAGGGGCGGAAGCTGTACGTCGTACCGGCGCCGCTCACCAAGAGCGCGGCCGTGCGGGAGGTCGCGCGGCGCGTCGGTGCCCCGGAGGTGCTCACGGCGGGGGACTCGCTGCTCGACGCGGACCTGCTGGCCGCCGGGGACCGGTCCTGGCGGCCGGGCCACGGGGAGCTGGCCGACGCCGGGTTCACCGCGCCGGGGCTCACGGTGCTCTCCGAGCGGGGGATCGCGGCGGGGGAGGCGATCCTGCGGGCATTCCTCGGAGCGTGACCGTCCCGCTAGCCTGTGCTCATGCCTCGTTATGAATTCCGGTGCCGGTCCTGTGGGGACACGTTCGAAGTGAGCAGGCCGATGGCCCGGTCCGCGGACCCGGCGGAGTGTCCCGCCGGGCACGCGGACACGGTGCGGCTGCTCTCCACCGTGTCCGTGGGCGGCGCCTCGCCCGCACCCGCGGCTCCTCGCGGGGGCGGCGGGGGCGGCTGCTGCGGCGGAGGCTGCTGCGGCTGACGCCCCACGTAGGGGGGCAGGGCTGTTCCGGCGGCCGCGGGCCCTCTGCGGCTGCTCGCGCAGTTCCCCGCGCCCCTGGCGGGGTCCCTAGCGAGGCCCCTTGCGAGGTTCCTGCGGGAGCCCGCCGTCAGCGGACCACCGTTCCCGGGCCCGCGCTCAGCAGACGCAGTTCCGTTCGGGTCGGGGCGCCCTCCCAGTCGCCGGGGGAGGCCACCGCGAAGGCGCCCGTGGTCACCGCGCGGTCCAGGCGGGCCGGGGTGTCCGCCTCGTCGAGCAGCGCGGACAGGTAGCCCGCCACGAACGCGTCGCCCGCGCCCACCGCGTCCACCGGGCGCACCTCGCGCGCGGGCAGGTGGAGTTCGCCCCGCGCGGTGTGCAGCGTCGCGCCGGACGCGCCCAGCTTGACGACGACCTCGCGGACCCCCTCGGCCAGGAGGCGGCCGGGCGTGGCCTCCGGCAGGCAGAGGGGGAGTTCGTCGTCGGAGGCGATGAGGACGTCGACGTACGGGAGCCAGTCGCGCAGCTCGGCGGTGGCCTCCTCCGACGTCCACAGGCGGGAGCGGAAGTTCACGTCGAGGCAGACCTCCGTGCCGTGCTCGCGGGCCAGGCGCAGGGCGGTGCGGCAGGCCTCGGCCGCCGAGGGGCCGAGCGCCGGGGTGATCCCCGTCAGGTGCAGCACCCGCGGCGCCCCCGCGGCGAACGCGGCCTCGACCGAGGCAGGGGCGAGCCGCGAACCCGCCGACCCGGCGCGGTAGTAGTGCACGCGGGTCACCTCCGGCAGCCGCGGCTCGAAGAGGATCAGACCCGTCGGCGCCCGGTCGTCCCGCGTCGCCGCCGAGACGTCGACGCCCTCGGCGCGCAGCGTCCGCAGGACCAGTTCACCGGCCTCGTCGGCGCCGACCGCGCCCGCCCAGCGCACCGCGTGCCCGAGCCGGGCCAGGCCGATCGCCACATTGGACTCGGCGCCCGCGACGGACACGTCCATCGAGCCGCCCAGCTTCAGGGGGCCGCCGCCGCGCAGCGCCATCATCGTCTCGCCGAAGGTCAGGACGTCGGGCGTGCTCACCGGCCCGCTCCCGCCGCGACCTCGACGAACTTCGCCGCCCGGGTGCGCAGCGCCGCCAGGTCGCCGCCGTCCGCCGCGTCGCCGACCAGCGGGGACCCGACGCCCACCGCGACCGCCCCCAGCTCCAGGTACGCCTCGGCCGCCGCCGCGTCCACGCCGCCGACCGGCACGAACGGCGTGCGCGGGAAGGGCGCGCGCAGCGCCTTGAGATAGGCGGGACCGCCCATCGCGGACGCGGGGAAGATCTTCAGGGCGGTGATGCCCGCCGCCTCGGCCGCGATCACGTCGGTGGGCGTGAGGACGCCGCCGAGCACCGGGAGGCCGAGCCGCGCCGCCTCCTCGGAGCCCGCGCCGAGGCCGGGCGTCACGATGAGGTTGGCGCCCGCGTCGGCGGCCCGCCGGGCGTCCCGCGCGGTGAGCACGGTGCCCGCGCCGAGCCACGCGTCGGCGCCGAGTTCGGCGCGGGCCCGGCTCAGCACGCCGAGCGCCTCGGCCCCGCTGAGCGAGACCTCGACGAGCGGCACACCGGCTTCGGCGAGCGTCATGACCGTACGGAAGGAGGCGTCCGGGTCGCTGCCGCGCACGATGGCGACGAGGCGTCCGGCCCGGAGAGCGGCGCGCGTCGAACATTTCCCCAGGCTCGCAC
>NZ_JASKYR010000091.1:0-15689 GCF_041028215.1 Streptomyces flavofungini | reverse complement strand
TCTCCACACCCTGTGGACCCCAGAAGTAGCCCGGGATCCCGTCGTGCGTGCCGTCCTTCACTATCGGGTCGCGCCACCAGGAGGGCCCGTATGTGACCGGTGGCGCCTTCGCCTCGGGCGGGGCGTCCGCGGCGGCCTGCGCCGCGACCGGGTCGGGGTCGAGGGTCCCGCGCTGCTGCGACCAGTACCCCGCGCCCGCGAGAAGGAGGGCGAGGACGGCCGCGAAGGTCAGCGCCCCGCCGTTGTTCAGCAGGGTCAGGAAGACTCCGCAGCCCACGAGCGCGAACAGCACGGCGGTCAGTGCCTGGCCGTCCACCCGGCCGGAGAGGAGCCTGCGCGCTTCGTTCTCCTCCTCGTCCTCGTACGGGACGAAGAGCCAGGCGAAGCCGTAGACGACCAGACCGAGTCCGCTTGTGATCGCGAGGACCGCGAGGCCGATCCGGAAGATCACCGGGTCCATGTCGCAGTGCCTGCCGAGCCCGGCGCACACACCGCCCAGCCTCTTGTGCCTGCGGTCGCGGCGGAACTTCCGCTCCTCCGCGGGCAGCCCCGCCGCATGAGCGCCCGTGGGGGCGCCATCCTCGCCATACGCATCGCGCAGGGCGTCGTGGATGGCGGCCTCGGTCTCCGTCTCGGCGGGCTGCTGATCTGTCATGTGTCCATGGTGACGGTCGTGGGCCCGCCGCGGCAGTCGGGACAACCCTGGCCGAACCCTGATATCGCCCCTGAGACGTTCCGGGCGCGATCCCTGACATCGGTGGGGGCGAGGTCCCTGACAGGGGCCGCTCGGGGCCCGAGATCAGGGAAGTCTCGGGGATCGACCCTGATGCCCTCACCCGCGCCCGCGTGTGAATATCGATGACATGCCGGAAGCCGCCGCACCGCCCATCGAGGATGCCCGACCGCTGCGCAAGCTCTATCGCAGCGGCGACGGGCGCTGGCTCGGCGGGGTCGCACGCGGCCTCGCCGGACATCTCGGGCTGCCCGTCATCTGGCTGCGGCTCATCTTCGTTGGCCTGGCGACGGCGGACGGACTCGGCGCGCTGTTGTACGCGGCGTTCTGGTTCTTCGTCCCGCTGGGCATCGGCGGTGTCGACGCCGAGCGGCCGCCGGCGGCCGTCACGACCGAGACGTCGCCGGACGGCAGACGAAGACTCGTGGCGCGCAAGCCGGACAAGGGACAGATCGTCGCGCTCCTGGCGATGGTCGTCGTCGCCATGGTCTTCGTCGGCAATGTGAACCTGGACGGTTCGACCCAGGCCTATGTCGTCCCGGCGCTGCTCGTCGCCGCGGGTGTCGCCCTCGTCTGGCGTCAGGCCGACAATGCGCGCCGGGCCCGCTGGATGGCCGTCGGCCGCCGTCGGCGCACCCTGACGCTCGCCCGTTCGGCGGCCGGAGTGCTCCTGGTCGGCGCCGGTGTCTCCGGCATCTTCGTGCTCCAGGGCTCCGCCGCCCACCTGGGTGCCGTGCTGCAGGCCGCGCTCGCGGTACTCGTCGGCATCGCTCTCCTCGCGGGCCCCTATCTCATCCGCATGACGCAGGACCTCTCCGAGGAGCGGCTGATGCGTATCCGCGCGCAGGAGAGGGCCGAGGTCGCCGCCCATGTGCACGACTCCGTGCTGCACACCCTGACCCTGATCCAGCGCAACGCGGAGAGCGCGAGCGAAGTGCGCCGCCTGGCCCGGGCCCAGGAGCGCGACCTGCGGGCCTGGCTCTACAACCCCGAGGGCACCGGCAAGGACGAGGACGAGGAGCCCGACACCCTCGCCGAGGCGGTCCGCCGCAGCGCGGCGGAGGTGGAGGACAAGCACGGCGTCCCGATCGAGGTCGTCGTGGTCGGTGACTGCCCGCTCGACGAGCGGCTGACCGCGCAGATGCAGGCCGCGAGGGAAGCGATGGTGAACGCCGCCAAGTACGGTGGCGAGGGCGGTGCGGTGCAGGTCTTCGCCGAAGTCGAGGGAGAGACGGTGTTCGTGTCCGTCCGGGACCGCGGTCCCGGCTTCGATCTGGATTCCGTGCCCGACGACCGTATGGGCGTACGAGAATCGATCATCGGCCGCATGCAGCGCAACGGCGGTACGGCGCGACTGCGCGTGGTGCCCGGCGGCGGCACGGAAGTCGAGCTGGAAATGGAGAGGACGGCGACGACATGAGCGACGCGACCGAGGCGAACGAGCCCGTGGAGCCGACCGGTTCGGATGAGGGCGGCGGTGCGGGCGGGCGTCGTGTGCGGGTCGTCCTCGTCGATGACCACCGGATGTTCCGCACCGGGGTGCAGGCGGAGATCGGCCGGACCGACATCACCGGCGTCGAGGTCGTCGGCGAGGCCGCCGATGTCGACCAGGCGGTCACGACCATCACGGCGACCCGGCCCGAGGTCGTCCTTCTCGACGTGCATCTTCCCGGTGGCGGAGGCGTGGAAGTGCTGCGACGCTGCGCGCCGTTGATGGCGGACTCGGATAATCCGGTGCGCTTCCTCGCGCTCTCGGTCTCCGATGCGGCAGAGGACGTCATCGGTGTCATCCGCGGCGGTGCCCGGGGCTATGTCACGAAGACCATCACCGGCACCGACCTGGTGGATTCGATCTTCCGGGTGCAGGACGGCGACGCGGTGTTCTCGCCGCGCCTGGCCGGTTTCGTCCTGGACGCCTTCGCCTCCACCGACGCGCCGCCGGTCGACGAGGACCTGGACCGCCTCACCCAGCGCGAGCGGGAGGTGCTGCGGCTCATCGCGCGCGGGTACGCGTACAAGGAGATCGCCAAGCAGCTCTTCATCTCCGTGAAGACGGTGGAGTCGCACGTGTCGGCCGTGCTGAGGAAGCTGCAGCTCTCCAACCGGCACGAGCTGACGCGGTGGGCCACGGCGCGGCGGCTGGTCTGAGGGCACGAATGGGCTGAGGGCGCAGATGGACTGAGGGACGCTGACGCCCCCGGGCCGGTTCACGACACCCGCGTGGCCCCCGCGAACGGCATCTGGTCGATCGGTGCGAGCCGGACCGGGGCGCTGGGGTTGGGGGCGTGGATCATCTGGCCGTTGCCGACGTAGATGCCCGCGTGGCTGATGCCGGAGTAGAAGAACACCAGGTCACCGGGGCGCAGCGCCGATCGGGGCACGCGGTCGCCCGCAGCGATCTGCGCGTAGGTGGTGCGTGGCAGGGAGACCCCCGCCGCGCGGTACGCGGCCTGGGTGAGCCCCGAGCAGTCGAAGGCGTCGGGGCCGGTCGCGCCCCAGACGTAGGGGCTGCCGAGCGCCTTGTACGCGTAGGCGACGGCCGAGGCCGCGCGGGTGTTGGGTGCCTTGGACGCCGCGCCGGTGGCGTCCCGGGTGTCCGCGCGGGAGGCCCGGCCGCCGTCGCCGCCCGTGGCCTCCGTCCGCTGCGCTCCGGTGAGCCGGGAGAGGAGCCGCTTGGCCTCGCCGAGCTTTCCGGTGACCGTGGCCTTGTGCTTGCGCAGTTCCGCCTGGCGGGCGCGGAGGGCCGTCAGGCGGTCGTCGGCCTCGTCGTGCAGCTGGTCGATGCCGCGCAGCTGCTTCTGCACGGAGCTGACCGCGGCGGCCTGGTGGCTTCCCGCGCGATCGGCGATGGCGGCCCGCTCAAGGAAGTGCTCCGGGTCCGAGGAGAGCGCGAGCCGCAGGGAGGGATCGACGCCGCCGGTGCGGTACTGGGCGGTCGCGTAGGAGCCGAGGCTCTGGCGGGCGGCGTTGAGTTTCTGCGTCCTGCGGGCCGCCTCCTCCCGCAGCTCGCCGAGTGACGTCTCGGCCTTCTCGGCCTTCTCCTTGGCGCCGTTGTACTTCTCGGTGGCGATCTCGGCGTCGTGGTAGAGCGCGTCGACCTCGGACTTCACCTCGGCGGGGCTGAGCCGCGGTTCCGCGTGCCCGGTGCCGTCGAAGGCGGTCGCGGACGCGGCGCCCGCGAGGGCGAGGGTGGCGGCGGTGCGGACCGTGCTGCCGCTGAACGAGCGGCGCCGGGGCTTGCGGTGCGCTGCCACGAAGAGTGCTCCTCACGTGTCTGGCGGCGGCCCGCACAGGGGGAGCGGACCGCCGCCGGACCTTTCTCGGCGGAGGTGTCCGACTGCCGCCCGTGCGCCGGACGGCATTGGGGAGCCGGTCACCTGGTGGAGGACGCTAAACGCGGCCGTCACGGGTTGGCTGTGGATTGTGCGCAAGTGTCGGAAGTGGGCGGAACGGCGACCAGGTCTGTCCGAGCGGGTCACGGGGCGGGGCGCCCTCCGCGTACGGGCCTGACCGATGCGGCGAATGCGGCCGCCCGGTTCGCTCCCTGCTGCTAAGGGGCCGCCTGCGGGGGGCCTGAGAGGTGCGGGCTAGGCTCCGGCTCATGGACGTACTCATCCATCTCTTCGTCGCCCTGCACATCATCGGCATCGCCTCCCTGCTGGGCGGTTTCCTGACCCAGATGAAGCAGATGGGCCAGGGCACGGCCCGCTTCAGCCCCGCGATGCTGCACGGCGCGCTGACCATGCTCGTCACCGGTGTGGCCCTGGTGGGCCTCAACCAGGCCGACGACAACGCGGTCAACAACCTGAAGATCGGCATCAAGATGGCCGTGCTGATCGTGATCCTCGCGCTGGTCTATGTGAAGCGGGACGAGGAAAAGATCGACAAGGGTGTGTTCGGTGCGGTGGGGCTGCTGACCACGGCGAACATCTTCATCGCCGTGCTGTGGACCTGATGCCCCCGCTGGGACCTGCTGCCCCCGCCGGGACCTGCTGCCCCCGCTGAACACGGGCTCCGAAAAACGCCCTCCACGCACGCGTGGAGGGCGTTTTCCGTAGTCACACCAGTGACGCAGTTACACCAGTTACCCCAGTGACACAGCCACACCAGTGTCGTCGTCACGCCGGGCGGCACTACGCCGGGCGCACCACGCTGTGGATCGGCATGTAGTAGATCGACTCGACGCGGACGTTCGCGCCCGGCTTCGGGGCGTGGATCATCTTGCCGTCGCCGATGGAGATCCCCACGTGGCTGATGTCGCCGTAGAAGAAGACCAGGTCACCCGGTTTCGCGTCCGCCGTCTTCACGGTCGTGCCGACCTTGACCTGGTCCCATGTGGTGCGCGGGAGGGAGATCCCGGCGGCCTTCCAGGCGTCCTGGGTGAGTCCGGAGCAGTCGTAGGAGTCGGGTCCGGTGGCGCCCCATACGTAGGGCTTGCCGATCTGGGCCTCGGCGAAGTCGATGACCTTCGCGGCCTTGGTGGCGTAGCTCCCGTCCGTACTCCCGGAGCCGGAGCCGGAGCCGGTTCCGGCGCCAGAACCAGAGCCAGAACCGGTGCCCGAACCGTCGTCCTGGCCGCCGCCCCGCTCGCGCTCCTTCTCCTTCCGCGCCGCCTCCTCCGCCTTGCGCTCGCGCTCCGCCTCGGCGGCCTGCTTGCGGGCCAGCTCCTCGGCCCTGCGCTTGGCCTCGCGCTCCTTCTTGCGCTCGATCGCGGCGAGCCGCGCCTTCTCCTCGGCGGTCAGCTCCGAGAGCAGCCCGCGCGCCTCGCCCAGCTTCTTCTGCACGGTCCGCTTGCTGGTCCGCAGGTCGTCCCGCGAGTCGGTCAGCGCCTGAAGGCTCTGCGCCGCCTTTGTGCGCTGCTTCGCCGCCGACGTCCGCTCGGTCTCGTAGTCGTCGACCGCCTTCTTCTGCCGCGTGGTCAGCCGGTCCGCCAAGTGGTTCTGGTCGAAATAGCCCTGCGGGTCGTCGGCCAGCAGCATCGTGGCGGTCTCGGAGACGCCTCCGGTGCGGTACTGCGCGGCGGCGAAGGAGCCGAGCTCCTGGCGCGCGTCGTTCAGCTTGTCCGTGCGCTTGGCCACATCGTCCAGGAGACGGTCGACCTTCTTGCGCTGCTTCTCGGTCTTCTCCTTGGCCGAGTTGTACTTCTGGGTGGCCACACCCGCCTGGTGATAGAGGTCGTCGACCTTCTTCTGCACCTCTTCGAGGCTGGGCTTCGCGGGTGCCGACGGCGCTGCCTGGGCGCTCTGCGAGAGGAGCGCCACGGAGGTGAGGGCGGCCGTGGTGATGCCGACGGCGGGTGCGGTGCGGATTCCGGCTGACCGGGTCCGCGGCTTGCGGTGCGACGCCAAGGGAGGCGACTCCTTCCGTAGGCCGCCTACCGGGTTAGCTGTCGGGTTCGGGCGGGTGGTCCGGAAGGTTGCCCTACGGTTCCGTACTGCGTACGGGACCGATTCACCCCAGGTAATCGGTGGGTCCCCGGCTCCGAACATGTCGGACTCGGCGGGGGCCACGCGTTCCCGGCGGGGTTCGCCGGTGGGAATACGAGCGGCCCGCGCAGCACGCTAGCCAACTTGTGCGGCGCCTGTGAAGGATGATGTTCGATATGCCCGATACATTTTCGTGACTTTACGAGACCCGGGCGTGACCTGACGGCCCGGTGGCGGACAGTGCGCGTCGTTGAACACACCGTGAGCGAACGGCGGGTCGGCGGAACCCGGAGCGGGTTGTCAGTGGGTCCGCCTAGACTCGGGAGGCGATGAGCAGCCTCTTTGACGACAGCTTCCTGGCGGACCTGCAGCCCTCCCGGGCGATGGACGAAGAACCCCCGCCCCCGCCCGAGGACAGCGCTCCGGAGCCCGTTCCGGACGACTTGTTCGACGGGAAGTTCGACGCGCCCATGACCCGGGACACGCACTACCGGGACGGTGCCCCCCGCCCGGTGATCGACCCGGCGGCACTGCTCGAAGGGCTGAACGAGAACCAGCGCGCGGCCGTCGTGCACGCGGGTTCCCCGCTGCTCATCGTCGCCGGAGCCGGGTCCGGCAAGACCCGGGTGCTGACCCACCGCATCGCGCACCTCCTCGCCGCGCGCGGCGTGCACCCCGGCCAGATCCTCGCGATCACCTTCACGAACAAGGCCGCGGGCGAGATGAAGGAGCGCGTCGAGCAGCTCGTGGGCCCCCGGGCCAACGCGATGTGGGTGTCGACGTTCCACAGCGCCTGCGTCCGCATCCTGCGCCGTGAGTACAAGAAGCTGGGCTTCACGTCCTCCTTCTCGATCTACGACGCCGCGGACTCCAAGCGCCTGATGGCCCTGGTCTGCCGTGACCTCGACCTCGACCCCAAGAAGTTCCCGCCGAAGTCCTTCAGCGCCAAGATCTCGAACCTGAAGAACGAGCTGATCGACGAGGAGGACTTCGCGAGCAAGGCCGCAGACGGTTTCGAGAAGACCCTCGCCCAGGCCTACGCGATGTACCAGTCACGCCTGCGCGAGGCGAACGCGCTGGACTTCGACGACCTGATCATGACGACGGTCAATCTGCTGCGCGCCTTCCCGGACGTCGCCGAGCACTACCGCCGCCGTTTCCGCCACGTCATGGTCGACGAGTACCAGGACACGAACCACGCGCAGTACGCCCTCGTGCGCGAGCTGGTCGGACCCTCCGGAGGCGAGGGCGACGACCCGGCCGAGCTGTGCGTGGTGGGTGACGCGGACCAGTCGATCTACGCCTTCCGCGGCGCCACCATCCGCAACATCCTCCAGTTCGAGGAGGACTACACGGACGCGACGACGATCCTCCTTGAGCAGAACTACCGCTCCACGCAGACGATCCTGACCGCGGCCAACGCGGTGATCGAGCGGAACGAGAGCCGCCGCCCGAAGAACCTCTGGACCAACCAGGGCGCGGGCGCGCGCATCACCGGTTATGTGGCGGACACCGAGCACGACGAGGCGCAGTTCGTCGCCGACGAGATCGACCGCCTCACCGACGCGGGCGACGCGAAGGCCGGCGACGTAGCGATCTTCTACCGGACGAACGCGCAGTCCCGTGTCTTCGAGGAGATCTTCATCCGCGTCGGCCTGCCCTACAAGGTCGTCGGCGGCGTCCGCTTCTACGAGCGCAAGGAGGTCCGCGATGTGCTGGCCTACCTGCGCGTTCTCGCCAACCCCGAGGACGCGGTCCCGCTGCGGCGCATTCTCAACGTGCCCAAGAGGGGCATCGGCGACCGCGCCGAGGCGATGATCGACGCGCTCTCGCAGCGCGAGAAGATCTCCTTCCCGCAGGCACTCCGGCGCGTCGATGAGGCGTACGGAATGGCGGCCCGCTCCACCAACGCCGTCAAGCGGTTCAACACGCTCATGGAGGAGCTGCGGACCGTCGTCGAGTCGGGCGCTGGCCCGGCCGTCATCCTGGAGGCCGTGCTCGAACGTACGGGCTACCTCGCCGAGTTGCAGGCCTCGACGGACCCGCAGGACGAGACCCGCATCGAGAACCTCCAGGAGCTTGCCGCCGTGGCGCTGGAGTTCGAGCAGGAGACCGCCCAGCGGGAAGAGGCGCAGGCCACCGAGGGTGCGGCGGCGGAGGCCCAGACGGAGGGCGCTGAAGGGGCCGCTCCGGGTGAGGGTGCTGAAGGGGCCGCTCCGGCGGAGGGCGAGGAAGGGGCCGCTCCGGCCGGTTCGCTCTCCGACTTCCTTGAGCGCGTCGCGCTCGTCGCCGACTCGGACCAGATTCCGGATGAGGAGGACGACGGCTCCGGAGTCATCACCTTGATGACGCTGCACACCGCCAAGGGCCTGGAGTTCCCGGTGGTCTTCCTGACCGGCATGGAGGACGGCGTCTTCCCGCACATGCGCTCGCTCGGCCAGGTCAAGGAGCTGGAGGAGGAGCGCCGCCTGGCGTACGTGGGCATCACACGCGCGCGTGAGCGGCTCTACCTCACGCGTTCGTCGATGCGCAGCGCCTGGGGCACACCTTCGTACAACCCGCCGTCGCGCTTCCTCGAAGAGATTCCGGAAGCGCATCTGGACTGGAAGCGGAAGGGTTCGGTCGGCGCCCCGGCGTCGTCAGGACCGGCCGCGGGCATCGCCTCGTCCCTCTCCTCGTCGCGCTCGCGCACGGGGGGCGCGCAGGGCTTCGCCACGCGTCGCGCCTCGGAGAAGCCGGTGGTCGCGCTGGCCGTCGGGGACCGGGTCACGCACGACCAGTTCGGCCTCGGGACCGTGGTCGGAGTGAAGGGCACGGGGGCGAACGCGGAGGCGACGGTGGACTTCGGCGAGCCCAAGCCGAAGCGGCTCCTGCTGCGGTACGCGCCGGTCGAGAAGCTGTGAAGCCCAGCAGGGCGTGACGTCGGAAGGCGTCGACGCCCGGGGCGGCGGGCTCGGAAGGGTTACGTCGGGTCGAGGTCGTGGCTGCGCAGCCACGGCAGCGGGTCGATCGCCGAGCCGCCGCCGGGGCGCACCTCGAAGTGCAGGTGCGGGCCGGTCGAGTTGCCGGAGTTCCCGGAGAAGGCGATGACATCGCCCGCCTTCACGGGACCGCTGGAGATCTTGTGCGTGGAGAGGTGGCAGTACCACGTCTCCGTACCGTCCTTGGCGGTGACGATCGCCATGTTGCCGTAGGCGCTGTTCCACTTGGTGGAGACGGTGCCGTCGGTCGCCGCCAGGACCTCGGTGCCGTAGGACACCGGGAAGTCGATGCCGGAGTGCGCCGACATCCAGTTGACGCCCGCCTGGCCGTAGTACGCGCTGAGTCCGTGCTGCTTCACCGGCAGGACGAACTTGGGGCGGAGCCGCTCCTTGCGTGCCGCCTCCGCCGCCGCCTTCTTCTCGGCGGCCACCTTCTCCGCCTTGAGGTCGATGCGCTCCTGTGTGCGGCTCGCGCGGTCCGCGAAGTCGCCCGCGTCGGCGGAGAGGTTCGCGAGCTGGGTGTCCAGCTTGTTGTTGGCGGCCGAGGGCTTCACGGACGTGGCGTCCGGGGCCGAGGCCGTCGTCTCCTTCTTGTCGTCACCGCCGAAGTCGCCCACCGAGGCGGCGGCCACACCGGCGACGCCCATCACACAGGCGGAGGGCACGGCGACGGTGAACAAGGCGGAACGCTTCGCCGGGGTGCGGCGGCGGGTCCGCGAACGGCCCTGCCCGGAGCCGCCGTTCTTCGCGCGTGAGGCGCGCGGACCGGGGCTCGGGGCCGCCGCGACCGGCTCCTGCTCGGCGGTGTCGTACGGGGCGTCGGCGTCGTAGGCGGTGTCGGTGGAGATCTCGTACTGCTCGGTCAGCTCGTACGACTCGTCGCCCGCGAGGTCCGCCGGGTCCGCCGCGCCCGCCGGGTCCCCGGGGGACTCGTGATGCGCGGGGTGCGCGGGGTGTGCCGGATGCGGGTCGCCCGCGGAGTTCCACTCCGTGGCGTCGTACGCGCCCGTGTCGAAGGTCTGCGTCTCCCACAGGCCGGTCTGCTGATCCGTCCGCGGCGCCTGGTTCCAGGTGCCGGTGTCCCACTGGCCGGTGCTGCCGTCGTGGGCCGTCGGCTGCGACGGGATGTCGGCGAGAGGCTGCGCGGCGGCCAGGTGCTGATGGCCGCCGGTCGCCCACGCGGAGGTGGTCTCGAAGCTGCCGGTGTCGTACGGGGCGGCGTGGTGCTGCGCGGCGTACGCGTCGTATCCGACGGTCTGCTGGGGGCCCGTGGTGGTCGCCCACTGGCCGGTGTCGTACCCACCGCCGGGCAGGTCACCGAAGAGGGGGTCCGCCGCGAACGTACCGGTGTCGTGCGTCCCGGTGTCGTGCGTCCCGGTGTCGAAAGTCCCGGAGTCGAAAGTGCCGGTGGGAAACGTGCCGGTGTCGAGGGATCCGGTGTCGTAACCGCCGGTGGAATAGGCGTCGTAGCCATAGCCACCGTGCTGGGCACTTTGCGTGTCGTACGTCGCGTAGTGCGCGTAGTCGGCGCCGGGTGCCGAGGACTGGGGAGTCGAGCTCCCCGACGGGTGACGGTCGTTCACCAACTTCTCTTTCGCCTCGGCAGCAGGGGCGGAGCAGTGCGGCGACTGTACCCGGCGGTATACGGGCGCGACAATCTTCGGCAGGTTTCATGCTCTCAGGAAACGGGCATTCGGCCGCCTTTCGGCGGACTGCGGGCACACCTTTGGCTTTGCGTTCGAGACGCGTTCGATGTTTTGCGCCGACTTCGCGGTCCTGGAGCCGAGCGTTTTGCCTCTGATGTCCGGTAGTTGGTGGTCGGTTCCCGCTTCGGGTGTCTTGACGGCTCGGGCGCGTCCTGTGCCGGATCGTCGGCTTCCGGTTCAGGCGACCGTGAGGCCGGTGGGCGCTTCCTTGGCGTCTGCTCCCGGGGCGGCCAGGTCCAGCGCCTGGCGTATGCCGTTCGCCACCGCCGGATGGACGGGCAGCGCGAGATGGCCGATCCCGGTCACGCGGACGTTCTGCACGACCAGGTCGGGGTGGTCCACGCATGCCGTCTCCAGCGGGACCATGATCTGGTCCAGGTCGCTCCAGAAGCTCACGAACTGGGTGCGGCAGTCCGGCGCGGGCTCCTTCAGCTCCTCGATCACCGCGGAACCGGGCCGCATCTGCCGGACGATGGGGTGTGCGTCCGCCAGCGGTACGACGCGGGTGCCGCTGTGGGGCGTCCCGAGCGTGACCAGCGTGCGTATACGCGCGTCACCGCCGAGGCGCTGGACGTAGTACCGCGCGATCAGCCCGCCGAGGCTGTGCCCGACGATGTCGACGCGGGGGCGGCCCGTGCGCTCGCAGAGTTCCTCGACATGGCGGCCCAACAGTGCGGCGGCGGTGGGGATGTCGCAGGTCAGCGGCGAGTAGTTGAGGGACTCCACGCGGCGGCCGCCGTGCTGGGTCAGGGCGCGGCGGAGCAGCACGAAGACGGAGCGGTTGTCGATGAAGCCGTGCAGGAGAAGGACCGGGGGCTTCTCGTCCGCCGGGAGGCGCGGCGCGTCGGGCGGCGGCAGCACCGGAGCCGCCCTGCGTTCCTGGGTGACGCCCGAGGGATAGAGCAGGAGGTGGCCCGCGAGGATCGCGAGCTCCAGGGCGGTGGACTTCAGCAGGGCCACGGAGAGGCCGGCCACTCTGGCGGAGAGCGCGGGCAGCCCCGGCAACGCCGTCAGAAAGGGCGGCGTGGGCAGCGGAAGACCCAGAAAGCGAAAGGGGCGGACCCCTGTGACCGGCATCGTCGACCTCCCGACCGGCGCACGGGAAGACGGCTCTGTACCCCGTGTGCCCTAGGGGGAGTCGTGAAAAGGGAGTCGGCGAACGACGGCGCTGTCCTCCACCGTGCGGTGGCCCCGTGCCCCCGTTGCGCCGATGTACCGCGCCACCCGCCGTGCCCTGCCGGTGGTGGCCCGGTGATCCCGTCGCGGCTCCCCTCGCGCCTGGTCCGGATGCGGAGGGGGAGCCGGCGGGTGGCCGGTGGACCCCTGAGTAGCGGACGGGCGCGCAGCGAACGTGTCCCAATGTGTGATTTCCCCCTCCCTGTCCACCGCGAAACTGCCGCGTACGAGATGCTGGCGATAACGTTCGTTCACTTCCCCGGCCGGGTGGCTCGGGGTATCTGTGCTGGGACAGACGGATGTCGGTACGGATATTCGGTACATGGAGGCAGTGATGGGTGTGGCAGCCGGGCCTATCCGCGTGGTGGTCGCCAAGCCGGGGCTCGACGGACACGATCGTGGGGCCAAGGTGATCGCGCGGGCGCTGCGCGACGCCGGTATGGAGGTCATCTACACCGGGCTGCACCAGACGCCCGAACAGGTGGTGGACACCGCGATCCAGGAGGACGCCGACGCGATCGGTCTCTCCATCCTGTCCGGGGCGCACAACACCCTGTTCGCGCGGGTGCTCGAGCTCCTGAAGGAGCGGGAGGCCGAGGACATCCTGGTGTTCGGCGGCGGCATCATCCCCGAGGCGGACATCGCGCCGCTGAAGGAGAAGGGCGTCGCGGAGATCTTCACACCGGGCGCCACGACCACGTCGATCGTCGAGTGGGTCCGCGCCAACGTGCGGCAGCCCGCCGGCGCCTGACCCGCGACCCCCGCGCCCTACCCCGGCGGCGGCAGCTCGTCCCGTATCGCCGCGCGCAGCCGCAACGTCGTGACCAGGCGCTGGAACGCCTCCGCCCAGTAGCCGCCCGCGCCGGGCGAGGCGTTCTCCGGCTCGTCCGGTATCGCGGTGAGCGCCTCCAGGCGGACGGCCTCCGCGGGGTCGAGGCAGCGCTCGGCCAGGCCCATGACGCCACTGAAGCTCCAGGGGTAACTGCCCGCGTCACGCGCGATGTTCAGCGCGTCCACGACCGCGCGGCCCAGCGGCTCCGCCCAGGGGACCGCACAGACGCCGAGAAGCTGGAAGGCCTCCGGCAGCCCGTGCGCCGAGATGAACCCGGCCACCCACGCCGACCGCTCGGCCGCCGGGAGCGTGGCGAGGAGCTTGGAGCGCTCGGCGAGCGACACCGCGCCCGGACCCGCCGCGTCGGGTGACCCGGGCGTGCCGAGCAGCGCTCTCGACCAGACCGGGTCCCGCTGGCGTACGGCGGCACGGCACCAGGCGGCGTGCAGCTCGCCACGCCAGTCGTCGGCCACCGGGAGCGCCACTATCTCGGCGGGCGTGCGATTGCCGAGCCGGGCGGGCCAGGCGGCGAGGGGGGCCGCCTCCACGAGCTGGCCGAGCCACCAGGACCGCTGTCCGCGGCCGGTGGGCGGCTTGGGCACGACCCCGTCCCGCTCCATGCCGCCGTCGCACCCGTGGGGCGCCTCTACCATGAGGGTCGGGACGCTCGCCACATGGTCCACCGCCACGCAGGAAGCGGCGCGGGACGCCATCCGTCCGGCCAGGGCCGAGGTGGGGAGCGCGGAGAGCAGCTCCGCCGCCGTGGCACGGACATTGCGGCTGCGGTCGGCGAGTGCCTGTTCGAGGAACGGCTCGTCCGCGGCGGACAGACCGGTCCGCAGGGAGTCGAGGAACATCAGCCGGTCCTCCGCGCGCTCGGTCGGCCAGGTCGTCGCGAGCAGCTCGCGGGCGGCGGGCGCGTCGTGGGTGCGCAGGGCGGTCAGGAGCGCGACCCGCTCGGCGAAGAGGCCCTCCTCCCAGAGCTGCCCGATCTTCGCCGTCTCCTCCGGTGGCGGCAGGGCCAGGCCGCCACCCGGGGTGGAGCGGAGGGCGAACTTCCAGTCGGGGTTGAGGCGGGCCAGCCACAGGGCTCTGGGGCCCGCGAAGGCGAGCGCCTGCGGGCGCAGGTCCGTGCGGCCACGCGCCGCATTCAGCAGGGCGGGCAGCAGCTCCGGCGGTGCTCCGTAGCCCCGCGCGTTGGCCAGGGCGAGCCACTGGGGCAGCAGCTCCATCAGGTCCGGCGCGGCTCCCCGCCGCCCGCCGCCCGCCGTGCCCGGCTGATCGGTGAGCAGCGTCGCGAGCCTGCGCCGTGCCGCGGGCGGCACCGGTGGTCTGGGGGCGGMSGCGKMSGSCKCGGGGCGGTGCGGCGGCCTCCGCGGGGCGCAGCCCCGCCCTGCGGCGTACGGTCTGCGCCGCCGCCGCGTCGAGCAGGGCGGCCGGCGCCTCCTTCCCGGGGGCGCGCAGGGCATCGGGCAGCGCGCGGCGGTCGGTGCCGAGCAGAGCCGTCGTGACGAGCTCGTCCCAGGGGGCGCGGAGGGCGTCGGCCGTCGGTTGCTCGGCGAGTGAGGTGGGCGTGGCGGGTCTGGGCGGCGTGGCGGGTGTCGGAGGTGTGGTGGGCATTTGGTCCTCCTCGGTCACGTGTCCCTCCTGCGGTACGTCTGTCAGCACAGCGGCACCGTCTCTCCTGTGTCCGGCTGCCAGGCCGCCAGCGGGGTGAAGCCCTGGTGGCCGCATTCGCCGAACACCGTCAGCGGTGCGCCGCCCGACAGCGCGACCAGGCGCCAGAGGCCCGCGCCCGTCACCCGGGGCGCCACGGGCAGCGCCGAGCCGCCGTCCGCGTCGGCGAGCTGCCAGGTGTCGCGGTCCCGCGTCGGTATCACCGCGGAGAGCGTCACCGGCCAGGTCTCCAGCCAGGGGTCGTCGCGCAGCGCCTCCCCGTACCGGGCCGCGGCCTCGTCCGTGCGCACGCCCGGCGGGCGCCGTGCGGTGGGTGCCGGGGCCGTGAACTGCTCGCCGAGCTCGGCTCTGAGCTGCCGCGCGCCCGGATACCCGGTCAGCTCGGCGTCGAGCAGCAGGCCCACCGGAAGCGCGAGCGCGGGGGCCCGGCCGCCCGCCCCGTAGGTGAGCAGGAGCGCCGTGCGGTCGGAGTCCATGCCGTGCAGCCAGATGCGGCGCGTGGTCAGCTTGCCGTCCGAGGTGTCGTACTGCGCGAGGACCAGCCAGAGGTCCCGCAGCGCGGGGCCCTCCGGCTGCGCGGGCAGCCCGACGCGCGAGCGGACCGTGCCCGCGAGAGGGGCCGGGAGCCCGTCGCGGTGCAGCCAGCCCTGGACGAGGAGATGGAGCAGCGCGCACTCCTCCAGGAGGCGGACGGGCCAGCCGGGGCCCGAGGCGGGTATGGCCCCCAACTCCCGCACGCGTGCGGCGAGCCCCGGCGCCTGGGCGTCGACCATGCGGGCCGCGGTCTCCTCCCACATGCCATACCCCGCCTGCTCGGCCGCGGCCGTGCCGCCGCGCAGCAGGTCACACAGGCGCTGCTCCAGCTCCGTCGCCCCCGCCGTGATCCGCTCGGCGCGCTTCTCGGCTCTTCTGCGGGCGGCCCCGGGATCGGCGGGGGCGGTGGCGTCCGGGGCCGGACTCCGCTTGTCGTCCGCCCTTCTCCGGCGGGCGGCCAGCCACTCCCCGGCCCAGGCCGGTGGCGCTCCGTCCGGCACGGTGCCGTCCGCGCCCGCCCAGAGCAGCAGCAGCCCCAGCGCGTGCTTGCACGGGAACTTCCGGCTCGGGCAACCGCACTCGTACGCCGGGCCCGCCGGGTCCGCCACATCCACGACCGTCCGA
>NZ_JASKYR010000909.1:0-2620 GCF_041028215.1 Streptomyces flavofungini | reverse complement strand
GCCCCAGGGCACCCCATGACCTTCACCAGGACGCCGGTCCACCCGGGCGTAGGGGCGCACGGCACAAGTGAGCGCTCACGCACCGGACGCGGCGCGCCGGGCCATGTCAACGCGGCCGGACTCCCGGCCCACTAGGCGCCCGCGAGCTCCTGGAGGTCGACGGTGTCACCGGCAGCGGGCTTCTCCGGTTGGACGTCCTTGTCGTAGTCGCTGAACGTGGCGGTGTTCGGGGTCTTTCCGCCCTCGGTGGAGCTGCGCAGGATGTAAGGCTCACCCTTGGTCGCCACATAGAGGGTCAGCGTCTCGCCGCCCGACTTCTTCTTGGTGAGCTTGATGGCCTCCTGGCCGCCCACCGTGGTGGTCTCACCCTTCTTCATGCCCTTGCGCTCGGACTTGTTCTTGTCCATCGACGCGACGAGCTGCTGCTTGTCGCACATGCCCTGCGAAGCGTCCTCACCCGCGGGCATCTTCGCCCACTTGTCCTTGAGCTTCGGAATCGCCTTGCCGGAGCCCGGCTGCCCCTTAAACGCGGTCTTCCAATAGGCCTCGTCGCCGCGCATGTAGAAGACATTGCCGACCTGACGCACATCGGCCCGGGTGTTCTGCATCCGGATCGTGCCGTCGCAGTTCTTCTTCCGGTCCACCGCGAGATCGACGGTCATCGTCTTGCCGTCGGCCTGCTGGGCGTCACCCTTCATGCGCATGGACTGGGCCTTCTTGGTGGCCGCGACCGCCTTCTCGGCGATCTGGTCCGCGCTCTGCCCGGAGAACGCCTTGTCCGACCCGCCCTTGTCGTCTCCGTCGTCACCGCATCCGGTGAGCAGGACCCCGGAAAGTCCGACAACCGTCATCGCCGCCAGCATTCGGCTTCCACGCACTGTGAACGTCACCCTCCCCTGGAACGCACGACCGCGTTCCGCTCGTCACACGGCCCCGATATCGGCCGCTGGATCTGCCGGTTACCCCGAATTCACACTCCTGCACAACGGAGTTGAACTTTCACCCATGACACGGACGTGCCGAAGGCGGCATGGGGCACCGCTGTCGTGGAACCTGACCCCGCGAGAGGCGTCCGGCGGCCGGGCGCGGGACGGAGCGTCGTCATGTCGGTCGATCTGGCCGGATTCCTCGGAGTGGTACTGCTGGCCTATCTGGTGCCCGGGCCGGATTTCCTGGTGGTCGTACGCGCCGCCGCGCGTCGCGCCGCCCTCGGCAGGGCGGCGGCCCTGGGGGCGCAGACGGGGCTGTGCGTGCATGTGTGCGCGGCGGCGCTCGGCCTGTCCGCGATCGCCGCGCGCTCGGCCCTGGCGTTCACCGTCATCAAGCTGGCGGGCGCCGCGTATTTGGTCTACCTGGGGGTGCGCGCCCTGCTCGACGCGCGGCGCCGGTCGCCGGAGCCGGATCGCACCCAGCGGCCGGCCTCGGTGAAGGGGGCGGCCGTCCGCCGCCGTGACAGCTTCACCGAGGGCTTCGTCACCAATGTGCTCAACCCCAAGGCCGCGCTGTTCTTCCTGAGCGTGGTGCCGCACTTCGTCGACCGGGGTGGCTCACCCACCGGGCAGATCCTCCTGCTCGGCGCGGTGGACGTCGTCGTGGGCGTGGCCTACTGGCTGGCCCTGGTGGGCGTCGCCGACCGGCTGCGCGCGGTGTTCGGCAGGTCCGCCTGGCGGCGCCGCTGGGAGCGGATCAGCGGCTGTCTCTTCATCGCCGTCGGCGTGGGGGTGGCTACGGCCGAGTGACCGGCGTACGGGAGGCGTGGACCGGCGTCATGCGGTAGCCGGTGCCGTGCGCGACGACCCGGCCCGCGGTGGGCGGTGCGAAGTGGGTGCCGAGGACGAGGGTGCCGGTGCCCGCGAGCGAGGCGAACAGACGGCGCCGGGTGGCCTCGGACCCCGCGGGGTCGATGTCGACGCACGAGCCGATGCCGGGGCGGGCGAACTGCACGGGGTGGTGGACGCAGTCGCCCGTGATCAGCGCGCTCTCACCGCGGGACGTCAGCTCGACGGCGACATGGCCCGGGGTGTGTCCGGGGGTGGGCAGCAGCCGCACGCCGTCGGCCACCTCCACACCCCCGTCGGGAACGTCGACGAGGTCGAGCAGACCGGCCTCCTCCACGGGGACGACGGAGTCGGCGAACATCTGGCGGCGCGCCTCGTCCATGTCCTGTCCGGCCCAGAACTCCCGCTCCGTGCGCGAGGTGAGGTGCCGGGCGTTCCGGAAGGTCGGCAGCCATGCGCCGTCGGCCCGGTGGGTGTTCCAGCCGACGTGGTCGGTGTGCAGGTGGGTGAGGAGCACCAGGTCGACGGAGTCCGGGGAGAACCCGGCCGCGCCGAGGTGGTCGAGGTAGCGCGTGTCGAGGCCGTCCCAGGCCGGATTGGCCCGCGTCCTGCCGTTGCCGATGCCGGTGTCGACGAGGAGGCGGGTGCCGTTCCCGGTCTCGACGGCGAAGCTCTGGCTGTGGGCGCGCAGGGTCCCGTCCGCGTCGGCGAAGGCGGGGTGCAGCCACTCCTCCCGCCGCACCACCTCGGGCGTGGCGTCGGGCAGCAGCCAGCGGCCGGTCTCCGGAGGCAGCGCGGTCTCCTCGACGCGGTGCACGGTGATGTCGCCGACGGTCCAGTAA
>NZ_JASKYR010000908.1:0-3296 GCF_041028215.1 Streptomyces flavofungini | reverse complement strand
TAGTGGACCAGGAGGTCATCGAGCTCGCGGGCGAACTCGGGGTCGTTCTTGGCCTTGTCGTACTCGACGGCGACCTCGTCCACGGCGGCGACCAGGGCCTCCGGGATGAACTTGCCGCCGAACGCGCCGAAGTAGCCCTCGAGGCGCCGCCCTGCCATCGCATGCCCGGGATCTGGCCCGGTTCCGCGCCGATGTGGTACCGCACGCGCCTGCCCCGCACGCGGCGTGCGGGGGCCCGGCAGCCGCGGGGGCGGCAGCCGGGTGCGAGGCGGGCGAAGGCGGTCATCGGGGTGGGTCAGCTCCGKCCGTGGCGCAGCGCGGGGTGGGCGGCCGCCGCGACGAGGTCGGCGACCGCGGACCTCGGGTCGCGCCCGGTGACCAGGGACTCGCCCACGAGCACCGCGTCGGCGCCCGCGTTGGCGAACGCGATCAGGTCGTGCGGCCCCCGGACACCGGACTCGGCGATCTTGACGACGTCGTCCGGCAGCTCGGGCGCGATGCGCTCGAAGGTGGAGCGGTCGACCTTCAGGGTCTTCAGGTCGCGGTTGTTGACGCCGATGACCCGGGCGCCGGCGTCCACGGCCCGCTCGGCCTCCTCCTCGTCGTGCACCTCGACGATCGGCGTGAGGCCGATCGACTCGGCGCGCTCGATGAGGGACTCGAGGGCGGGCTGCTCCAGGGCGGCCACGATGAGCAGCGCGACGTCGGCGCCGTACGCCCGTGCCTCCCAGAGCTGGTAGGAGGTGACGATGAAGTCCTTGCGCAGGACGGGGATGTCGACCTTGGCGCGGACGGCCTCCAGGTCGGCCAGCGAGCCGCCGAAGCGGCGCTCCTCGGTGAGCACGGAGATGACGGCGGCGCCGCCCGCCTCGTAGTCGGCGGCGAGCCCGGCCGGGTCGGCGATCGCGGCCAGCGCGCCCTTGGAGGGGCTGGAGCGCTTGACCTCACAGATGACCTTCACGCCGTCGCCGCGCAGGGCGGCCGCGCCGTCCTTGGCCGCGGGAGCCTTCGCCGCGCGTTCCTTGAGCTCGTCGAGGCTGACGCGCGCCTGCCGCTCCGCGAGGTCGGCACGGACTCCGTCGATGATCTCGTCGAGCACACTCACGCGAGCGGTCCCCTTCCCTGACGGTTGTAGCTGACGTTCAAGCTGGTCACTGCGATGGTATCCGCAGGAGGGCGAAGCCCTCGCATCCGGTTGACGGCCGTCCCACGACCTGGACATACGTCACCCGTGCGGCCTGCGCGTTCAGGGGTGCAGCCACGATCCGAACGGCAGGTTGCGGACGAGGGTGAAGACCGTGACCAGGACTCCGGCGCCCCACAGCTGCACCGGGCCCAACTCGATCCGCAGCGGTCGCCCGCGCACCACGCGGATCACCCAGACGGTCCACACGACCGCGAAGAGCGCGTACCCCGCGACGGCGAGCGCGTTGGCGCCGAGGGCCGCGGTGAGGTCGCCGTGGATGAAGGCGTGGGCGCTGCGCAGGCCGCCGCAGCCGGGGCAGTAGACGCCGGTGAGGCGCAGCAGCGGGCAGGCCGGGTAGTGGCCGGGCTCGTTCGGGTCGACGGCGCCGACGTAGGCGAAGGCTCCGGCGACGGCGGCGAGCAGGCCCGCGGGCACCAGCAGGCGGGTCGGCGTTCCCGGCTGCCGACGGGCCCCGGCGGGCAGGTCGCGTGCGCTCTCGGTCTCGGCGGTCACCCGAGCATTCTGCCTCGTTCCCGGGCGGGGTGCCCGGTGCCGGACACGCCGGGAGGCGGCCCGGACGTCACCGGGCCGCCTCCCGGCGTGCGCGCGTGCTCAGGCCTCGCGGCCCGGCGTGCTCAGGCCTCGGAGCCCCGGATCTCACGGCGCGGGCGCTTGTTCTGGCCGAGACCCGCGGCGCTCATGGCGCCGCCCACGAGGCCGCCGATCGCGATGATCGCCATGCCGGCCCAGAACCCGGGCACGTTGGCCATCACCATGAAGGCACCCGCGACGCAGAAACCGATGAAGGCGATGATGACACCGGTCCAGGCGGCCGGGGTGTGTCCGTGTCCGTGGCTGCTGCCCGCCATGACTTGCTCCTCGTGTGCTGTATGCGTGGTGAAGGGTGGGGAGGCCCACCGCGAGTCGGACCCTGGTCGCCATTGTCCCGCACCCGTGCGTGCCGCGTGAGCGCGGGGTCATGGGTCACGGGTCACGCCTCGCGCGTCGGGTCCTCGCCGCGGTCCAGGGCCTTCCACAGTTCCTCGGGCCGCTCCGGGTCCGGGGCGCGGCGCGCCTTGCGGGGGCTGGGCGAGCCGTCGCGTTCGTAGCGCCCCGACATCGCGGGCCAGGAGCGGCCGTAGGTGAGCGCGAGGAGCCCGGCGAGCAGGATCAGGACGCCCGCGCCCGCGGCGGCGTACGGCCAGCCGGTGTGGGACAGGCCGTGGATGGTGGCCGCGGTGTCGCCGGAGGCGGTGGCGGCCTGCTCGTCCAGGGCGGCGCTGTCGTCCGCGCCGAGCAGGGCGGCGGCCACGATGCCCGCGCCGCTCAGGGTGAGCAGCCCGGAGACCAGGAGGCGTCCGGTGCGGCGGACCGCGAAGATCGCGACGAGGGCGGCGAGGCCCACGACCGCGAGGGCCGCGGGGACGCCCGTGACGTCGCTGCCCCGGGCGGTCAGCGGCAGGTCGCCGCCCGCCACCGAGGCGGTCCCGTGGGCCCAGTCCTGGCGGGAGGCGAGGAGCGCGAGGGCCGCGCCGAGGGCGCCGAGCAGCAGCGCGGCGCCGATGCTGCGCCTGCTGCCGCGCTGGGCCGGGGYCTCGGCGGTCGGCGCGTCGGTACGGGGCGGTGGTACTGCAGAAGTCACCCGTCCACTATCCCTCACCGCTTCCGGCGGCGCGCAGGCGGTTCGCCGTGTGGATGGCGCGGAGCACGGCGGCGGCCTTGTTGCGGCACTCGGTGTCCTCGGCCACGGGGTCGGAGTCGGCGACGACCCCCGCTCCGGCCTGCACGTACGCCGTGCCGTCGCGGAGCAGGGCGGTGCGGATGGCGATGGCGGTGTCGGAGTCGCCCGCGAAGTCGAGGTAGCCGACGCAGCCGCCGTAGAGCCCGCGGCGGGAGGGTTCCAGTTCGTCGATGATCTGCATGGCGCGGGGCTTGGGGGCGCCGGAGAGGGTGCCCGCGGGGAAGCAGGCGGTGAGCACGTCGAAGGCGGTGCGGCCCTGGGCGATCTGTCCGGTGACCGTCGAGACGATGTGCATGACGTGGGAGTACTTCTCGATGGACATGAAGTCCACGACCTCGACGGTGCCCGGTTCGCAGACCCGGCCCAGGT
>NZ_JASKYR010000907.1:0-3549 GCF_041028215.1 Streptomyces flavofungini | reverse complement strand
ACGGAGCGGCAGCCCGGACGGGGCGCGGCGCGGAGACAGGACCCGGTCGAGGGGTGGCGGGCCGCAGGTCGGTGGTGTGGAGGCCCAGGGGCCCGGTGAGATCGGGCGGCGGGTTTCGCGGTTGCGGGCCGAACGCGGCCTTACGCAGCGGGAGTTGGCGGAGCCCGCGTACACCGCCGCCTATGTCTCCACCCTGGAGGCGGGCAAGGTGCGGCCCTCCGAGGCCGCGCTCCGTCATCTCGCCGGGCGCCTCGGCGTCGGCTACGAGGAACTCGCCACCGGACGTCCCGCCGCACTCGCCGCCGGGCTGCGGCTGCGGCTGACCGATGCCCGGCGCGCCCTGGCCTCGGGCGCGCCCGAGGACGCCGCCGCGCTCTTCCGGGCGCTGCACGAGGAGTCCGTGCGGTACGCGCTCGCGCAGGAGCAGGCGGCGGCGCTGCTCGGCCTCGGCGACTGCCTCCTGGAATCCGGTGCGCTCGTCGAGGCCCGCGACTGCTTCGCCGCCGTCGAGCGGCTGCTCGCCGGGGAGCCGCTGCCGCGCCGGGTGCCCGCCATCCGGGGCCGCGCCACCGCCCACCTGCTCACCGGCGAACTGCGCTACGCCTGCTACCTCCTGGAGAGCACCCTCGACGAACTCGACGCCTCCGGCCTGCACGACCCGGAGTCCCTGCTCCTGCTCTACACCGCCGCCATCGCTCCCTACATGGACATGGGCGCCCACGTGCGCGCGGCCCACGCCGCCGAACTCGCGCTGGCCCTGGCCCCCCGCGTGAGCGACCCCGCGCTGATCGCGGGCCTGCACCGCGGGGTGGCCCGCACGCTGATCGCCGAGGGCCGCATCGCCGAGGCCGACGCCTCCCTCGCCAAGGCCCAGGAGCTGTACCGCCAGCTCCAGATCCGTACCGAACTGGCGCACTGCCACTGGATGCGGGGCTACGTCCACGCCCAGGACGGCGACCTGGAGCAGGCGGAGAGCGAGCTGCGCACCGCCCACGGCATCCTGGCCGCCAAGCGGGCCGCGCTCTTCACCGAGCAGGTCGAGGTGGAGCTCGCGGACGTGCTGCGGCGGCGCGGCAGGCCCGAGGAGGCGGAGGCGCTGCTGCGGCCGCTGCTGACCGCCCGTGCCACGGGGACGAGCGAGGCCGCCGGGGCGCTCGGCGCCGGACGGGGCGCCGTCCRCGCGGGCGGCGCGCACCGGCTGCTCGGGCTCATCGCCGAGGACCGGGGCGACACCGAGGCCGCCGAGGAGCRCTACTGCGCCGCCCTGTCCCTGCTCGAACGCTCCAGCGCGGCGGGCGACCTGGCCGACCTCTGCCGCCTCCTGGGCGACCTGCTGCGTCGCACCGGCCGGGTGGAGGCCGCGATGGACGCCTACCGCACGGGCCTCGGCCACCGCGCGGCCCCCGGCACCACGACCCTCGGCCCGGCCCCGGCGACTCCCCCGTTCTGAGGCCCCCGTACGGACATGGACGCGGGCGCACCCCCTGGCGCACCCTGGACCTGGCGGGCGCCCACCGGAAGGGGGAGCCATCGATGATCCCGCAATGGCAGCTCCGCGCCGCCTTCGCCGCGGCCCTCTCCCGCATGTACGGGCGTGAGGTCCCCGCGTACACCACGCTGCTGGACGTCGCGCGCGAGGTCAACGAGGCCGTCCTGCGCGAGCGGGGCCCCGCCGTCGCGGAGCGGCTCGGTTCGGTCCACCGGGTCAGCGCCGAGCGGCACGGCGCCATCCGCGTCGGCACCCCGGGCGAGCTGCGCCAGGTCGCGCGCGTCTTCGGAGCGCTCGGCATGCGCCCGGTCGGCTACTACGACCTGCGCGACACCGCGGGGACCGCGCTGCCGATCGTGTCGACCGCGTTCCGTCCCGTCGCCGAGAACGAGTTGCGCCGCAACCCCTTCCGGGTCTTCACCTCGATGCTCACCGTCTCCGACCCCCGCTTCTTCGACGCGGAGCTGGGCGCGCGCCTGCGCCGGTTCCTCGGTGGACGCGAGCTGTTCCCACCGGAACTGCTCGCCCTCGCGGGCCAGGCCGAGGTCGAGGGGGAGCTGCCGGAGGCCGACGCGGGGCGCTTCCTGCACCTGGCCGTGCACGCCTTCGAGCTGTCAGCGGAACCCGTCGACCAGGAGTGGTACGCCACCCTGGAGCGGGTCTCCGCCGTCGCCGCGGACATCGGCGGCGTCCGCAGCACGCACCTCAACCACCTCACGCCGCGCGTCCTGGACATCGACGAGCTGTACGGCCGGATGGCCGGACGCGGCGTCGAGATGACCGACACCATCCAGGGCCCGCCCCGCTGGGCGGGTCCCGATGTCCTGCTGCGCCAGACGTCGTTCCGGGCGCTCGCCGAACCCCGCGCCCTGCGCGCCCCGGACGGCACGGTGACGCGCGGCGCGCTGCGGGTGCGCTTCGGTGAGGCCGAGGCCCGCGGCATCGCGCTGACCCGCCGGGGCCGCGCCCTGTACGACCGCATGCTCGGCCTCGTCGACGAGCGGGCCGCGCGGCGGCCGGGGGCCGAGCGGGACGAGATCGCCCGCGCCGTGTGGTCCGCGCACCTGCCGCCCACCGAGGAGGAGCTCGCCGAGCGGGGGCTCGGCTTCTTCACGTACCACGTGACCCCGGGCCGGCACCCCGTGTCGGCCCGSSGKCCCACGACGGTCCGCGCCCTGCTCCGGGACCACTGGATCAGGCCGGAGCCGATCGTCTACGAGGACTTCCTGCCCCGCTCGGCCGCCGGGATCTTCCGCTCCAACCTCGGCACCGACGGCGCACGCGACACGGGCCGGAAAGGCGCGGAGTACGGCGCGGCCTGGCTCGCCGGGGCCATGGACCGGGAGGTGCTCGACCCCTTCGAGCTGTACGAGGGCCAGCGCGACCGCTCCCTCGAACGGCTCGCGCGCGAGCTGCGCCTGGCGGACGTGCCCCGCTGAGCCGCGCCTCCCCGTCGCGTCAGGCCGTGCTCCCCCTGAGCTTGCGCACGGCTTCGAGGGCGCGGTCGGCGTGGGCGCTCATGCGCAGTTCGCTGCGGACCACTTCGGCCACCGTGCGGTCCTCGGCGATGACGAACGTGACGCGCTTGGTCGGCGCCAGGGAGAAGCCGCGCGTCACACCGAACCGGTCGCGCACCTGACCGTCGGGGTCCGAGAGCAGCGGGAAGCCCAGGCCGTGCCGCTCGGTGAACTCCATCTGGCGCTCCACGGCATCGGAGCTGATGCCCACCGGCCGCGCGCCCACGGCACCGAACTCGGCCGCCAGATCACGGAAGTGACAGGCCTCGGCCGTGCACCCGGGGGTCAGGGCCGCCGGATAGAAGAAGAGCACGACGGGGCCGTCCTGGAGAAGCTCGCCCAGACTGCGCGGCGTACCCGTCTCATCGGGCAGCGTGAAGTCCTCGACGGTGTCCCCCACCGCCACGCGCGCCGTCATGCCGGGCTCCCCTTGGACGTACGGCCGATGAGCGACACGGTGCCTCCTGAAGTGACGGGAGCGACACCCTACTCGATGGTAGGAGCGGACCGTCGCGGGCCCGCGGCCCCGCCCCCGCGCACCCC
>NZ_JASKYR010000906.1:0-3306 GCF_041028215.1 Streptomyces flavofungini | reverse complement strand
GTGTGCGGGACATCTCCGGCCCCGCCGGGGCTGGCGCCCTCACCGGGGGAATCGCGGTAGCCCCTGGCACCGGAGTACCCACCCTCGGCCGCATCCGCATCCACATCCGCACCCGCACCCGCACCCGCACTGCCACTGCCACCGCCACTGGCACCGGAGCCACGCCCGGCCCCGCGCCCCCGCTCGACCAACTGCCCTACGAGCGCCACCAGTTCACTGGGCTCGAAGGGCTTGGCGAGGAAGGCGTCGACGCCTACTTGGAGCCCGTTCTCCACCTCGTACTGCGTGCAGGCGCTGATGATGACGAGGGGCAGATGCCGTGTCCGCGGATCGGCACGCAGCAGGGCGGCGGTCCGCAGCCCGTCGAGCCGGGGCATGACGACGTCGAGGGTGACCAGATCGGGCTGGACGTCCTGTACGACGTCGAGGCACTCGGCACCATCGGCCGCGGTCACGACCTCGAAGCCCTCCAGTTCGAGGTTGACCCTGATCAGTTGCCGAATGACCTTGTTGTCGTCCACCACAAGCACTCGGCCGGGCATGCCTGGCACAACTCGAGAGTAGGTCCGCCACGGCCACGGCGTCCCGGTTTTCCCTACTTCCGCCCCGTGCGGAACATCTCCGCCCCTCTCCGCGGGGCCGCGCCGACCCCGGAAATACCTGTTCACGAGACCCCCCGCAGAGCTGGTAGTGTTCACCTCGTCGCCGCGCAAGCGGACGGACACGCCCCCGTAGCTCAGGGGATAGAGCAACGGCCTCCGGAGCCGTGTGCGCAGGTTCGAATCCTGCCGGGGGCACTCCGGATTGAGGCGCTGAACAGCGGAAACGCAGTTCAGCGCCTTTCTTGTGGGATCTTGCGCCTGTGCCGCTGCGTCTCGGCCGCCGCCACCGCGCCGCCCTGATTGAGCCGCAGCGCGGTCAGCAGGGACCGCACCACGGCCGGATCCGTCAGATCAGCCAGCGGACGTGCGGCTACCGCCACCCAGCGCAGGTCCAACCAGACGTCAGTCGGCATCTGGCACGGCTCCGGACATGGGGCGACGAGCGCCCAGCCCCGCATCGCCCGGGTGATAGCGCACAACGCATCTTGGTCTCGTCCCGGCCATTCGCCGCGATCAGCGGCCAGCGGCCACCTCATCTCCATGCACTCCAGAGCAAAGGCGTACTGGCTGACCCCCGCCGCATGGCCCGGCAGCAACTAAGGCATACGGCCCGCGCCAGTTCCACCAAGCCCCGGCAGCGCCGAGACGGCATGCGCGTCGGTCTCGGTGACGTAGCCGCCGTCAGGACCACCGTGGACATGTGCGCCGGACTGGACGACCGATTCGGCGGCGACCACGCGCGGCGGTCGGCCATTCAGTACCTCAGCGCCGAAGTGGCGCCGCTCCTGCGCGGTCGGTATTCCGAGCAGGTTGGCCGCGCCCTGGTCGCCACCGTGGCGGAGGCAACGCTCCTGGCCGGTTGGATGTCCTACGACGCCTGCCGTCACGGTCTGGCGCAGCGGTACTTTCTCCAGGCGCTCCGGCTGGCCCAGGACGCCGACGACCGGCGGCTCGCTGACAGCATCCTGTCCGCCATGAGCCATCAGGCGACGTTCACCGGTCGCTGCGCGCAGGGCGCGACGCTGGCCCGTGCCGCGCTCATGGGCATCTCTCCGGTGGCCACGCCGACACTATGGGCCCAGTTCCACGCCCTAGAGGCACGCGCCCTTGCCCGAACCGGTGACGTACGCGCCTGTGAAGCCGCCCTGCACGCCGCTAAGAGAACGCTGGAGAGCCGGAACAGCGACGACGAGCCGGAGTGGATCACCTACTTCGACGAAACCGAACTCGCCGCCGAGGCCGCCCACTGCTTCCGCGATGTGAACAGCGCCCGCCGAGCCGCCGCGCACGCCTCCCGGAGAACGGACGCCCGTGAACTCCGTCCCGCCGCCACCCATCGGTTCCTCAGGGACTGCCGGAGCCGTGTGCGCAGGTTCGTACCGCTGTCGCTCCAGAGATGGACGCCGATCCTTCGGGGAAGCCGTCGCCTCACTTGTCCGGGAAGGCGCCCAGGGCGGCGCGTACCGCCGCCAGTAGTTGGGTGTTGTCCGCTCCGAGGGAGCGGGCCGTGGTGACGAAGGTCTGGGCGGCCCGGATCAGTTGCGGGTCGGGGGTGGGTGTGTGGCCCGGGGATACGCGGGTTCCCGCGCCGCGGCGGCTGTGGACCAGGTTGGCGGATTCCAGTTCGCGGTAGGCGCGGGCCACCGTGCCCGTCGCCAGGCCCAGGTCCGCGGCGAGTTGGCGCACGGGCGGCAGTCGGTCGTTCTCGGCGAGGTGGCCGCCGGCGATGAGGTCGGCGATCTGGGTGCGCACCTGCTCGTACGGGGGTACGGGGCTGGTGGTGTCCACCTGCACGCTCAGGGCCTTCACGCCGCCGCCTCGTTCGGCGCGGACAGGCTCGTCAGGCGGACGAGGAGGTAGATCAGCCCGGCCGCCGCTCCGGCCATCGTCACGTACACGAGGGGGCTGAACGCCGCCACGTCCTGGTTGGCGCACGGGGCCGATGACAGCGCGTCCACGTAGATGCCCGCGATCGCGGCCGACGCGAGGAGGGATGACGCCACGAGGCTTCCCCAGACCAGGGTCACCGCCTCGGCAGAGGCCCTACGCAGGGTGTGGTCCGCCGCGTCCGGTGACGGACCACCGGGGAACGCGGGCCGGGTCACGATCCTCCGGATGAGAAGGAGACACACGCCCGCGCCGCCGACGACACAGACGGTCGCGCCCGTGGCCGCCGCCCATACGCTCCGGCCCGGGATCAGGTGCTCCCCGCCACCCGAGCAAGCGGTGTGGATGAAGCCGTCAGCGCCGGTCATGCCCCGGGTCCCGGTGAGCGCGGCTGCGAGGAGCGCCGCCAGGGCCAGTGCGAGTCCGCCCAGCAGAGGGGCGTATCTGCGGGGCAGGTAGTCCCGCATGCGCCGTGGCTTCAGCACGGCCGCGCGCACGGCGCCCCGCGGGCGGGGAACGCGCAGTTCACCGATCAGGACGCCCGAGAGGACGCAGACGCAGAAGGCCGCCCCCGCCTGCCACGTGCTCATCGTGAACATCAGGAAGCCTGCGGCCACCAAGCCCGCCGCCAGGCCCCCTGTCCGCCATCTCGCCGCGTCTCGGTAGTGCCGCCCGGGTGTACCGGTGACTTGGGCTTCCCCTCCGCGCCTCGGACGCAGGAGTACCAGCAGGCCGACCGCGAACGGTGCGGCGAGGAGAACATTGAAAGGCAGGCCCACGAGGACTCCCATAACCGGGTAACTTGTATCAGCTACTT
>NZ_JASKYR010000905.1:0-2592 GCF_041028215.1 Streptomyces flavofungini | reverse complement strand
CGGCTACTCCACGAGGGGCTCGGGAGAAGGCGGACATCAGGATGCCCATGCGGTCCGTCCGTGGGGACCTGCTCGGGGACGCTCATCCCGGGAAGGAGGTCACGGCGGGCTCGATGACCCTCAGCTTCGACGGGTCCTCGGCCGTCCACGGTGAGCCCCATTCCACGTGGGGCCGGAGGATGTACAGGCAGCCCTACTGGACGTCCGTCACGATGGCCTTCCTGTCGGTGACCTCGTCGTGAACGGTGTCGCCCACCCATGCCTTGCCGCCCTTCACTGCTCGATCCCCGTCCGCAGCTCGCCCCACGCGTGGGGTCACCGTTCGCCTCGTTGCGCATCATGGGGATGACCTTCGAGCGGTCGACCACGCCGAGGTGGACCCAGCTCTCCGCGGGCCGGTTGATGAGCACGCGGATGGTCGGCAGGCGGGCGTGGTCCACGGAGTTGGTGACCAACTCCGACATGATCAGGGCCGCGTCCTCGATCAGTTCCTCCAGATCCGGCCCGTTGACTGGGACAAGGAACACGCCGCTCCGGTTGCCCCGGCAGCGGTCCCCGCACCCATCCGAGGTCCTGATGACTGTGACTGCCGAGTCCCGCCCTACAGGGCACCCCGGGTACTCCACCGCCCTCCCCCGGAACTCACGGACGGGCAGTCAGTGACTACCGTGGATATGGGGAGGGGAACGGGAGCCTCGGCAGCGCGATGCGGGAGAGCGGGCTTGGCCAGGCCGAAATGGCCGACAAGGTGAACGCTCACCTGATCCGCGCTGGGCATGAGGGGACGGTCAGCGACCGGGCGGTCCGCAACCGGCTGACCGGAAGAACCAAGTGACCCCATCCCCGGCAGCGCGAGGCGTTGGAGGCAGTATTTCGGACTGACCGCCGAGGAGCTGGGCTTCAGCCCACCGGCGGGACGATCACGTACCTCGACTCCACCGGAGGACCCTGTGGACCGCAGGAACTTCCTCACCGCCGCGAGCGGTACAACGGCCTCCGTGGTCGTCCCCTTCGTCGGAGCCCCTCCTCAGGTCGGCACCTCCGACGTCATCCGCCTCCGCCAGGGCTTGGACGCCCTGATGGAGGACGACAGGGCCCGGGGCGGCCATGAGGGCCTGGAGCTGGCCGCTCTCGCCGGGGCCGAGGAGGCCCTGGACAAGCAGAAGCAGGGGGCCACCCAGCGCATCCGCCTCCGCCTCTTCTCGGTGGCCGCCGACTACACCGCCACAGCCGCCTGGAGCGCCATCGACGCCCGGAAGACGGACCGGGCCTCCGAACTCCTGAACCGGGCCCTGTACCTGGCCGGGATGGGTAAGGACTCCGTAGCCGAGATGCGGGTCTGGAACTCCTACGCGATGCTCGCCCACCACCGCGACGAGTACGCCGAAGCCGTCGATGCCGCGTACGCGGCGCAGGGCACGGCCGTTGCCCGGCGGGCTCCGGTCTTCGCCTCCCTGGCCCACGCTCGTACAGCCGTTGGCCATTCGAACCTCGGGGACCGGCAGGCCGCCCTGCGATCTCTGGGGCGCGCTCAGGACGCGCTGGGCAAAGCGGACACCTCGGAACCCACCCCGAGCTGGGTCGCGTTCTACGGGCCCTCTGAGCTGTTGGCCATGACCGCAATCGTTCGGGACCGGATCGGCGATTCTGCCGAGGCCGAGGCCGCGTCTCATCGGGCGCTGAGCGGCATCCCGAAGCGGTTCAAGAGGAACAGGGCCCTGGCCACCGCACGGCTCGCCCTGTGCCAGGTCCACCAGCGGGACATCGACCAGGGGTGCGCCTCGGCCTCCGAGGTCTTCACCCTGATGTCCGGCCATCCGATCCCTGGCCGGATGCGGTCACTCCGCGGAGACTTCTACCGCGACTTGATCACTCTCGCACCGGATGCCCCGGTCGCACGAGAGTGGATCGACCGCCACCGAGTCGAATGGAGCCGACCCCGATGACCGACCTGGGCCTCCGGCGCTTCACGCGCGAGGACCTGCCGGAGATCCGGCAGACGATCATCGACATCCACGCGGCTGCCCAGGGCGAGCGGCTGGACGACTTCAGGAAGAAGTTCCCCTGGTACGTGGACCACTGGGGCTCACGCGAGGGTTACGCGTGCGTGATGGCGTACGACGGGGACACGGCGGTGGGCTTCGCGTACGGCGCTCCTGCTGTCGACGGTCGCGAGTGGTGGCGTGAGTACGTCGATCCCGCGCCGGAGAAGACGCTGACCTTCGCGTTCTCCGAGCTGGCCGTTCGCCAGGCGTACCGGAAGCAGGGGCTGGCCGATCGGCTCACCAGGGCTCTGTTGGAGGACCGTCCCGAGGACCTCGCCGTCCTCCTGGTGGACGTCGCACATCCAAGGGTCCAGGCACTGTACGAGGACTGGGGCTTCAGGAAGGTCGGAGAGCAGCGTTCCGCCCCGGACTCCCCGGTGTGGGCCGTGATGCTGGCCGAGCTGCCACTGAAGTAGGACCCAGGCTCCGAAAGAGCGCCGCCTCCCACCCACCCCGCGTCAAGGGGTGGGGTGCCCGTGGTCCCGGCGTCCATCGGCTGGGCCGAAGCCCGCCATGTGTTCCTACGGCCAGTGCTGGACCCGAGGAA
>NZ_JASKYR010000904.1:0-2784 GCF_041028215.1 Streptomyces flavofungini | reverse complement strand
GTTCGGGCCAGGCCCGGCAGGGTGCGGTAGGCGGCCTGGAAGATCTCCACCGCGCGGGCCAGCGGCACCTGGAAGTAGGCGTGCGGTCCGGTGTCGCGCTCCACGAACAGGTAGTACGGCACCGCCCCGGCCGCCAGTTCGGCCTTCCACAGCGCGCTCCAGGCCGCCGCGTCGTCGTTGACGCGGGCGATCAGCGGGGCCTGGCAGTAGACGACGGCGCCGGTCGCGCGGATGCGCCGCAGGGCCTCCTGGGCGGGGGCGGTCTCCAGTTCACGCGGGTGGCTGAAGTGCGCCATCACCGCGAGCTGCTTGCCCGCCGCGACGACCTGCTCGAACAGGCGCAGCACATCGTCGGCGTCGTGGTCGGTGGTGAAGCGGTAGGGCCAGTACGCCACCGACTTGGTGCCGATGCGCACGGTGTCGACCGACTCCACGGCGAGCAGCGGCTCCAAGTGGCGGCGCAGCCGTTCGGTGGTCATCACCATCGGGTCGCCGCCGGTCACCAGCACGTCGCTGACCTCGGGGTGTTCGGCCAGGTAGGCGAGCAGTCCGGTGGGGTCCGGCGCGGCGAAGCGCAGATCGGCGTCGCCGACGAACTGCGCCCAGCGGAAGCAGTAGGTGCAGTACGCGTGACAGGTCTGGCCCTGGCCGGGGAAGTACAGGACGGTCTCGCGGTACTTGTGCTGGAGGCCCGGCACGGGGGCGCCGTTCAGGTGCGGCACGTTGTACTGCTGCTGGCCCGAGGGATGGGGGTTCAGCCGGGCCCGGATGTCACCGACCAGGTCGCGCAGGAGCAGCTTGTCGCCGGGGTCGGCGGAGAGCTTGGCGAGCTGTTCCTCGTCGGCCGCCTCCAGCATGCCCCGCTGGGGGAAGGTGAGCTGGAACATCGGGTCGTCGGGTGTGCGGTCCCAGTCGATCAGATGGGTCAGTACGTACTCGTTGACCCGGAACGGCAGCACGAGCGAGACCCGCCGCACCGTCTCGCGTACCTCGTCGGGCAGGCCGAAGCGGGCGGCGATGTCGTTCAGGTGCTTGGGGCCGTGTGCGCGGAACCGCTCCGCCGTGACCGGTCCGTCCGCCATCAGCCGACACCCCCCGACGCATTCTTCTTGCGGTACAGGGCGTCGCCCAGGACGAGGAAGTCCAGGTCCATGGCGCGGAACGCGGCCAGCGCGTCGGCGGCGGTGTCGACGACGGGCTCGCCCCGGTCGTTGAAGGAGGTGTTGAGCAGCACCGGCGGCGCACCCTGGGCTTCGAGGGCGTCCAGGACCGCGCCGACGGCGGGCGCCTCATCGCCGGTGAGCACCTGCGGGCGGGTGGTGCCGTCGACGTGGACGACGCCCGGGGCGACCTCGCGGCCCAGGCCGGTGGCGCGGGCGGCGCCCAGCATGTAGCGGCTGAGATGCTCCTGCCGCTCCCAGAGGCGGGCGCCGTAGCCGGGCCGGGTGACTCCGGCGAAGGGCCGCCACTGCTCGCGGTTCTTCACCGTGTTCACCCGTGTGTTGACGTCCGCCGTGTCGGGGACGGCGATGATCGAGCGGTGGCACAGGGCGCGCGGCCCCACCTCGGCGCGGCCCTGGGCGACCGCGCCGACCCGCCCGGCCAGGAGCAGCCCGGTCAGCTCGTCGATGTCCAGCGGGGTGCGCAGCAGGCCGGTGGTGTCCGCGTCGGTGACCCGGTGGGCGGCGATGTCGCTGCCGAGGTAGGGGTCGAGCGGTGTGGTCCGGGTGCGGGGCGGGCGGACGGTCCAGGCGGCGCCGAGCGCCACACCGGCATCGTGCGGGACCGGGGGGACGTACAGCGGTCCTGGCAGGGTGCCGTTGGTGGAGCAGTTCAGGGCGACGCCGCCGCTCATGCACAGCTCCTCGACCCCGGCCGCCGCGCGGGCCCGGGCGGCGAGGTGGGTGACGGTCTCCTCCACGACGCGCTGGGCGGTGTAGGCGACCAGGACCGCGCTCGGGTCGTCGGCGAGCCGGTCCTCCGCCGCCTTGGGGCCCTGGGCCCCCGCGATGCTTGTGTAGCGCTCGCGCCACCGGCCGACGGTGTCCTCGTACTGCTCCTTGATCTCCTCGGCGGTGGCCCGCCCGGTGCTCTCGGTCAGCGGTTCCACGGCGAGCCGGAAGTCCTCGCCGCTGATCTCGACGAGGCTCTCCGTACGGACGTCATGGGCGCGGCCGTAGGCGGCGAGGCCCATGGTCTTGCCCGCGTTGAGGAAGGAGAAGCCCAGCCAGGTGGAGGCGGCGTCGTAGGCGTAGCCCAGGGAGGCGGTGCGCTGCCAGGACCGCTCAAGGCGGGGCTCGCGGCCCTCCTCGTAGGTCCAGATGCTGGAGGACTCGTTCTCGCCGTGCCCGTCGACGACGAGTACGCCCGCCTTGCGGAAGGGCGAGGCGTAGAAGGAGGAGGCGGCGTGCGCCTGGTGGTGGCCGACCCGCACCACCTCGGGCAGCCGGTCGCCGAAGTCCAGGCCCACGGCGTAGGCGAGGAACTCGGCGTCGTCGGCGAACCGTCCGGGGTAGAGCTGCTCGTCGTCCCAGCCCAGGGCCACCACGTCGATGTCGGCGGCGCTGATGCCCGCCTGCTCCAGGCAGAGCCGGGCCGCGCCGGACGGCTTGCGGTACAGCGAGTGGCGGCGGCGGTTGAGGCGTTCCTCCTCGGAGAAGGCGACGATCCGGCCGTCGCCGTCGATCAGGCAGGCCGCGGTGTCGTGCCAGCCGGCCGGCGGTGCGTTGACGCCCAGGATCCACATGATCGGGCAGCTCCTTGCTTGCTTGGGGATGGGTGGGG
>NZ_JASKYR010000903.1:0-3229 GCF_041028215.1 Streptomyces flavofungini | reverse complement strand
GTCACGTTCGCTCAGTACGGCGGGCCCGAGCCCGTCCGCGATCCGGCGGGCCTCGGCGGCGGCCTCGGTGACGGCGGCGACGGCGGGCAGCAGCAGCGTGGCGATGTCGGGTCCCGTACGCGGAGCTTGCGGCGGTGGGCAGTCCGGGCACGCGGGGCGGGGCACGGGAGCGTGGCCGTCGCCCGGGGCGGACGACGCGGGCGTGGCCGCGCCGACGGCCAGGGTGGTGTCCAGGTGGAGCCGGGCGGCGGCCAGCAGGGGCCCGAGACCGTCGTGCAGTTCCCTGCGCAGTCGGCGCCGCTCCTCCTCGCGCGCCACGAGCACCTGCCGGCGCGCCGCGCGGACGTCCTCCACGAGTTGCAGGGCGGCCAGCGCGGGCGCGGCCTGGTCGCTGAGCAGTTGCAGCAGTTCGGCGTCCCGGTCGGGCAGCGCCGCCTCACCGGGCCTGGGGGCCACCCGCAGCGTGCCGATGAGCTGACCCCGGTGGCGCAGCGGGAACTCATGGGCGCCGCACGCGTCCCACCGCTCGCCCGAGGACGCCAGGGTGTGGGGACCGGAGCGGGTCCCCACGGCCACCAGGGCGGCGGGGAAGCGCAGATCCTCCGTGGCGGACCGGCACAGGACCGAGGGCACGTCCTCGGGTTCGGGCGCCTCGCGCAGGCGTTGCGCGAGGCCCCGCACCGCGTCGTTGGGCTGGGAGAGCCTGCCGTTGAAGAGATGGTCGACGCGGCGGCTCGCCCACCCCGTCAGGGGCCGCAGCCCCGAGCCGATCACCACGGCGACGACGGCGACGGCGAGGGCTCCGGCGCTGTCGGCGTCGGGAAGCACGGTCGAGACGGCGACGGCGGCGCTGGTGTAGGCGAAGACGACGGCGGTGACGACCACCGCCGTGATGAGCAGACGGCGCGCGGTGCGGTCGAGCTGCCATATGGCGCCCCTGCCGATGACGTAGGCGACGGCCGCGTACCACCCCGCGGCGCCCGTGGCGAACGCCGCGTACACCGACCAGGCGGGCACGCCCGGGATCTCCTCGGCGAAGTCGCCGTAGGTCCAGGGGAAGTAGGCGGCGGCGAAGGCCAGCGCCTCGCGGCGCGCGGAGCGGTCGGCCCGCCGCCAGCGGCTGACGATGACGGACACGTTGATGACGGCGCAGATGAGGATGAGCCAGAGGTTGGCGGTGGTACAGAAGTCGAGGACCGAGAGCGCGGCACCGCGCCACAGGGTTCCGAGCAGCGGATGCGGACCGCCGCCCGGCGGCTCCTCGACGGCCGTGGCGACCAGCGCGAGGAAGAGGCAGATCACCAGGAGGACCCCCGCGTAGCAGCGGACGAAGGGACCGGCCCTGCGCTCGGCGGGGAAGGTGAGCGGGAACATCACCATGGCGTATCCGCCCGCCAGCGAACACAGCTGGGCGAACAGGTGCGCCGCGAGCGCCGGGCGCGGGCCCGGGGCGCAGAGCAGCGTCAACTGGCCGATGAACAGCGGCAGGACGAGACCCGAACCGGTGACGAGGAGCAGCCAGCCCGTGCTGCGGTCGGCCGTCCGGACCAGCGCGAGGAACCCGAGCACGGCGCAGGGGAGCCCGACCAGTGCCGCCGAGAGGTCCGAGCCCATGTCGAGGGACCAGCCGCCCACGGGCGGGCGATGGGTGCACAAGGCACCCCACCCCAGTACCGAGAGAACGCACAGCAGGACGAGGAAGGCCCCGGCGGACCACTCGCGTTCACGCGCCGCTCTGCTTACCCCGATCGGGAGAACCGCAGAACGTTCACTCTTCGTGATCACAGCACTACAAGTAGCATGCGGCGGTGACGCACAGCAGCGAAGGCGAGAGTCCGGTCCGTGTGGTGGTAGTGGACGACCACCCCCTCTTCCGCGCCGGGCTGCGCGCGGCCCTCGACAGCGCGCCCGACATCGAGGTGGTCGCCGAGGCCGGGACCGCGGAGGGCCTGGAAGCCCTGGTCCAGCGGGCGCTGCCGGACGTGGTGGTGATGGACCTGGCACTGCCGGGAGTCTCGGGGCCCGCCGCCGCGCGGGCCCTGGCCGTGAGCCACCCCCTCCTGCCCGTACTGATGTTGACGATGTCGCAGGACGACGCCAGCCTGCTGGCGGCGCTGCGTGCCGGGGCCCGGGGCTATCTCGTCAAGGGCGCCGGGCGCGAGGCCGTGCTCAACGCCGTCCGTACGGTCGCCCTGGGCGGCGCGGTCTTCGGGCCCGAGATCGCGGGCCGCATCGCGGCGCTCCTCGCCGGGGAGCGGAACCCGGCCGCCGCCCGGCCCTTCCCGGAACTGACCGAGCGGGAGCGCGAGGTCCTCGACCTGGTCGCGCGGGGCCTGGACAACCGGCGCATCGCGCGCGAGCTGGTCCTCTCGGAGAAGACCGTGCGCAATCACGTCAGCCGCATCTTCGCCAAACTCCAGGTCGCGCACCGGGCGGCGGCGGTCTCCCAGGCCCGCGACGCGGGCCTGGGCTGCTGACCGGGGGGACCCGAGGGGACGCCGGGCCCCGCCGTCAGGTCCGGCTGCCGTCGGAGCGGCCGAAGAGCTCGATCTCGGAGATGGCCACCTGCTTGCCCGCGGCCGCCGCGTGAGCGGACTCGATGGTGAAGCGCACGCGGGTGACCTCACCGGCGCGGAGGGCGCGGCGCTGCGCTCCGGCGCCCGGGTCCAGGGAGATCTCCCGGGTCGCGGTGGAGCCGTCCTTCCTGGTGACGGTGGCCCGCATGCGGTGCGGCAGGGCGGACTTGCCGATCTGGTCGGCCCGGGTGGAGGTGCCCGGTGTGATGAGGACGTCGAGCAGCCGCGCGGGCCGCACGAAGCGCACCTCGACCCACTCGCCCTGGCCCGACTGCTCGACACCGGGACCCCACCAGGTGTTGTTGAGCTTGTCGAAGAGCAGCTTCGGACCATGGCCCTCGTACGAGCGCGAGGCGCGGATCTCGTCCGGCTCGACCGGGGCGCGCTTGGCGAAGTGGTCACGGGTGGCCTGGATGCCGTCGGGCAGGTTGACCGCGGCGACGATGAGCAGGGTCAGGACGACGGCCGCGGTGATCCAGGTGCCGGCGCGGTCGAAGACGAAGCGCAGCCGGGGGCGGTCACCCGCGTAGGGCACCTCGTGGCGGCCGGGGCCGGAGAGGCGGCGCCACCAGGACTGTCGCGCCGGGGTGACAGCGGCGCTTTCGGCGAGCGGCATCGCGCAGCGCCCGCAGAAGTGCCGGTCGGGGTGGTTG
>NZ_JASKYR010000902.1:0-2756 GCF_041028215.1 Streptomyces flavofungini | reverse complement strand
ACCGACGGCACCCTGCGCGCCACGACCGCCGTACCGGTACGGCTCCTGCCCTCCCTCACGGGGCTGCGCTTCGTCCTGGCGCTCACCGTGCTGGCCTGCCACGCCCTGTGGGACCCGGCCTGGTTCACCGACCCCGGCGTCGTCCGGTCGGTTTCCTGGCTCAAGGAGGGCGCCGAGGCCGCGGTCAGCGGCTTCTTCGTGCTCTCCGGCTATGTCCTGACCTGGACCCACCGGGCGGACGGCCCCGCCCGCGCCTTCTGGCGGCAGCGCTTCTGGCGGATCGCCCCCAACCATCTGCTCGGCTGGGCCGGGGCGGTGGCGTTCGTCGCCCTCACCTCGGCACGCTCACCGGTCGACGGGACCCAGGGGCGCTGCACCGTCTCCCTGGCCACGGCCAGTGTGCTGCTCCTGCAGAACTGGACACCGGCGTGGGCGGCCGGAGCGTGCTTCAACGTCCCCTCCTGGTCCATCAGTTGCGAGGTGTTCTTCTACGCCCTGTTCCCCGCGCTGATCATCGGTGCCCGTGCCATCCCGCGTCGATGGCTGCCCGCCGCCTGGGCGGCGACCGCCGCCGCGACGCTGGCCGCGCCCCTGACGGCCGCCCTCATCAGCCCGGTGGAGCCGGACTTCGCATCCGGCCTGCCCAAGCTGTGGCTGCTCTACTTCTTCCCGCCCGTACGCCTGGCGGAGTTCGCCCTCGGCATGCTCACCGCACTGCTCCTGCGGGGCGAACGCAGGCTCCAGGTGCCGCCATCGCGCCTGGCCACACCGCTCGCCCTGGCCATCGCCTCGACCGCAGTGCTGACCGCCCTGGCACCGCCCGCCTTCCGCCTCGGCGCCCAAGCCGCCGTGCCCTTCGCCCTGTTCATCGCCTACGCGGCCCTGACCGACCTGGACAACCGGCCCACCCTGCTTTCCGGCCCCCTCATGACCTCCCTGGGCGAGGCCTCGTACGCGCTGTACATCGTGCACTGGCCGCTCCTGCTCGCCTACCGCCACGCGCTGGGCGCCGACCGCACCTTCTCCGCCTCCACGGGGGTGCTGCTCGCCGCCGGATTCGCGGTACTCGCCCTGGCGGCCTCCCTCCTGGTCCACCACTTCTGGGAGACACCGCTGCGCCGGAGAGGCGCTCTGCCGACTGTCCGTACCGGAGTGACGGGCGCCTGCACCCTGGACTCGCGGCCGCGGTGACGGCACGCGGGCCCCTTTGACGGCATCGGATGTAACCATTACGGTTACATCAGTGCATCGAAAGGGGTGATCCTGTGGCGGGCAACAGTCAGCTCACCGTGGCGGCCCACGCTCTGACGTGGATCGAACTGCACCACCGGCGCGAGGGCGGGGTCGCCACGTCCGAGCGGATCGCGGGCAGCGTCAACACCAACCCCGTCGTCATCCGGCGGCTGCTCGGGCGGATGCGCGACGCCGGTCTTGTGTACTCCCGGCGGGGCGCCGAGGCGGGATGGGCGCTTGCCAGGCCGCTTGAGGACATGACCCTGCGGGACGTGTACGAGGCGATCGATCCGGCGCCCCTGTTCGCCGTGCACCGCTCCGAGCCCAATCTCGCCTGTCCGATCGGTTCCGGCATCCGGCCCGTGATGCGTACCGCGTACGCGCGCGTCGAGGACGCCGTGCGGGCCGAGCTGGCGGCGATCACGCTGGCCGACGTCCTCAAGGACGTCCTGGCCGACTCCGAGACCACAGAACTGGAGCACTGATCTGTCATGGGGCAGCTCGACGGAAAGACCGCCGTCGTCACCGGCGGGAACAGCGGCATCGGACTGGCGGGCGCCAAGCGCTTCGCCGCCGAGGGCGCGCATGTGTTCATCACCGGGCGGCGGCAGGAGGCGCTCGACGCCGCGGTGGCCGAGATCGGTCCGAACGCCACCGGAGTCCGGGGCGATGTGTCCGATCTCGCCGACATCGACCGGCTCTACGCCGCCGTCGCCGACCAGGGGCGGCGCGTGGACGTGCTCTTCGCCAATGCCGGGGGCGGCGAGTTCGCCGCGCTGGAGAGCGTGACCGAAGAGCACTTCGATGCCATCTTCGGCACCAATGTGCGCGGCATGCTCTTCACCGTCCAGAAGGCGCTTCCCCTGCTGAACGACGGGGCCTCGGTCATCCTCACGGGCTCCACAGCGGCGGGTTCCGGCGGTGAGGCGTTCGGCGTCTACGCCGCGTCCAAGGCGGCCATCCGCTCCTTCTCCCGGACCTGGGCCAACGAGCTCCGGCATCGCAAGATCCGGGTCAACACCCTCGTCCCGGGGCCCATCGCGACCCCCGGCAGCGCCGGTCTCGCCCCCAACCCCGAGGAGGCGGCCAAGCTGTGGGACTTCTTCGCGAGCCAGGTTCCCCTGGGCCGCATGGGCCGCCCGGAAGAGGCCGCTGCCGCCGCGCTCTTCCTCGCCAGTGAGCAGAGCAGCTTCGTCACCGGTATCGAACTCTTCGTCGACGGGGGCGCCAACCAGGTCTGATGGTCAGGTGATCGGCTCTGAGAGCCTGTGTCATATCCCCGGCCGGGCGTGCGACGCCTGGTACGCACCCTCGCCGCGTTACCGAAAAGCCCTAGTAGCTCCGCTACGAGGGCTCTCCGGCGCCTTGCGATCGCACGCACCAGACGCCGCACGCTGGTCCGACCGGGGATATGACACAGGCTCTGACCGTCCCGGCGGTCCGGGGGCGGGGTGGCGGCCGACGGCCGGTGCGGTCGGGCGGAAGCCGGGGCGGCAAGAGGTCCGCAGCATGCGGTAGTTGAA
>NZ_JASKYR010000901.1:0-2862 GCF_041028215.1 Streptomyces flavofungini | reverse complement strand
ACGGCGCCCTTCTCCGGCGCCTTCAACTGGCCGCTGCCGCCTACCACTTCGCCGTCCGGGCCGATCTGGACGCCGGTCGACCAGCCGTACGTCGGCAGGCCGCCCACCTKCGGGTCCGCGTKCACCACGCGGACGGCGGCCCATGAGCTGACGGGCGTCCAGCTTCGCGTCGTCCTGCCCGAGCGCCTTGAGCACCGGCGCGGCGGCGTCCTTGGCGGCACGCTCACTCACCGCGTCGCCCAGCTCGCCGCCCGGCGCCGACGAGGTCGCCGAGCAGGGCTTGCCCTTCGGGCAGTTGTCGGTGCCGCCGGTGCCGTGCCGCGCGTACGTCCAGGTGCCGGGCGCCTGCTTGTACACCTGGAGGGAGGGCCCGGAACCGTCCTTGCCGGGGGCCACCTTCCAGGCGCCGTCCCGCAGCGTCGGTGTACCGCTCACGCCGAGGGCCTCGGCCAGCTCCGCGACCTCGGCGCGGGTGACCTCGCCGCGCGCGTGGTACACGGCGGCCGAGGCGGGGCCCTTGGGCAGCTCGCCGGTGGCCTTGTACGTGGCGCCGTTCGGGTCGGGCTCGCCCGGCGCGATGCCGGGGCCCTCGCTCTTCCTGTCCCCGTCCGCATAGCCGTCCAGGGCGAGCGGCGGAGGGTTGCCGTCGTCGCCCGCGGGCGCCCCGCCGCCGCGGCTTCCGCCGCCGTCGGACGCGGTCGCCGCGAAGTAGGCGCCACCGCCGCCGATCAGCAGCACGGTGGCCGCGACCGAGGCCACGGCGAGGCGGGACCGCCGCCGCCCCGGTTCGGCCGTCTCATGAACGGATGACTCGGTGCTCACCGCATCGCTCCTTCGACTGCACTGCTGTCCCTGGAAGCCCACGAGCGGGCTTCGTCGTATGCCGGTTCCCCTTTACGGGGGACGGCGATGGGACGCAGCGGGGGAGCGCACGGTTCCATGGGCGCGCGCCGGGCCCGGAACCAGTCTCCCTCAGTCTCCGTACACCGACATGCCGTCGATCAGGCGGGCGGAGGCAGTGGGGACGGTGACGCCGTGGATCAGGGAGGGCGGCACGGGCGCGCTCGCGGCCGCCGCGGGCACCGCCCAGTGCGGGACCATACGGGCGCAGTCGCCGCGCAGCGTCTCCATGCTCTCCGGGTGCTCCGGGCGCTCCGCCCGTCCCCCGCGATCCGGTCGGGCGGGTCGGTCCAGCGGGGGCGTGGCCTGGCGCTTCATGACGGAAACCTCCGGGAGAACGGGCATACCGGAACCGTATGCATCACATCACGCGGGAAAAAAGGCCTACTATCGGGTAGTTTTGCCACTTCAGTGCGGGTGGGTGAACCCGATAGCGTGAACTGTCAACCGCCTGCCTCCCTCCACAGGAGCATCCAGCCGTGCGTATCGCAGTCACCGGCTCCATCGCCACCGACCACCTGATGACCTTCCCCGGCCGCTTCGCCGACCAGCTGGTCGCCGATCAGCTGCACACGGTCTCCCTCTCGTTCCTGGTCGACGCCCTCGACGTACGCAGGGGAGGCGTGGCCGCCAACATCAGCTTCGGCATGGGACAGCTCGGCACGCGGCCGATCCTGGTCGGCGCCGCGGGCTCCGACTTCGACGAGTACCGCGCCTGGCTCGACCGGCACGGCGTGGACACCGCCTCGGTGCGGATCTCCGAGACGCTGCACACCGCCCGCTTCGTCTGCACCACGGACGCCGACCACAACCAGATCGGCTCCTTCTACACCGGTGCCATGAGCGAGGCCCGCCTGATCGAGCTGAAGACGGTGGCCGACCGCGTCGGCGGCCTCGACCTGGTCTCGATCGGCGCCGACGACCCCGAGGCGATGCTCCGGCACACCGAGGAGTGCCGCGCCCGCGCGATCCCCTTCGCCGCCGACTTCTCCCAGCAGATCGCCCGCATGGAGGGCGAGGAGATCCGCACCCTCCTCGACGGCGCCACGTACCTCTTCTCCAACGAGTACGAGAAGGGGCTCATCGAGTCCAAGACCGGCTGGACCGACGCCGAGATCCTCTCCCGGGTCGGGCACCGCGTGACGACCCTCGGCGCCAACGGCGTGCGCATCGAGACCACGGGCCAGGACCCGATCGAGGTCGGCGTCCCCGAGGAGAAGACGAAGGCCGAGCCGACCGGCGTGGGCGACGCGTTCCGCGCGGGCTTCCTCTCCGGCCTCGCCTGGGGCGTCTCGCACGAGCGCGCCGCTCAGGTGGGCTGCATGCTCGCCACCCTGGTCATCGAGACCGTCGGCACCCAGGAGTACGAGCTGCGGCGCAGCGACTTCATGGACCGCTTCACCAAGCAGTACGGCGACGAGGCCGCCGCCGAGGTCCGCGCCCACCTGGCCTGACCGGCCCGCCCGCTCACGAGCTCCGGCGGACCACATAGGCACGGCCGTGGTCCGCCGGCCGCTCGCCCACGTACTCCTGGCCGCGCATCTCGCACCACGCCGGGATGTCGAGCCGTGCCGCCTCGTCGTCGGCGAGCACGGTCACCGTGGCGCCGACCGGCACGTCCCCGATCACCTTCGCCAGTTCGATGACGGGCAGTGGGCACCGCTTGCCGAGGGCGTCCA
This sequence comes from Streptomyces flavofungini, assembly GCF_041028215.1. Taxonomy (GTDB): domain Bacteria; phylum Actinomycetota; class Actinomycetes; order Streptomycetales; family Streptomycetaceae; genus Streptomyces; species Streptomyces flavofungini_B. The sequence continues at coordinate 283 of NZ_JASKYR010000901.1, read as the reverse complement.
CGACGAGCGACGCCGCCTCGCCGCGCGCGGCCGGGGCGGCCGGAGCCCCCAGTTTCTCGCGCACCCCGGACACGGCGCCGGGCAGGACGCCGAGGAAGCGCTCCACCTCCGCGTCCTGGGTGCCGAAGGGCAGGGAGACGCGGACGTTGCCCTCGCTCAGCACCCCCATCGCCTTGAGCACATGGCTCGGGGTCAGCGTCGAGCTGGTGCACGAGGAGCCGGAGGAGACGGAGAAGCCCGCACGGTCCAGCTCGTGCAGCAGCGTCTCCCCGTCGACATACAG
>NZ_JASKYR010000900.1:0-2911 GCF_041028215.1 Streptomyces flavofungini | reverse complement strand
CGCGATGTGGCGCGGGCGGTGGCACTCGCCCTCGCCCTGCCGGGGCGGCTGCCGCGGCTGCTGAACGTCGGCAGCGGGCGCGCGGTCCCGGTGCGCGAACTGGCGCACACCCTCGTGCGGGCGGCGCGCTTCACCGGCGATCTCCTGGAGAGCCCGGCGTCCGGGCACCCTCCGGCGGAGGAGGCGGCCTGGCAGTGCGCCGACATCACCGCGGCGGAGTGGGAGCTGGGCTGGCGGCCGCGGTTCTCGCTGCGCGACTCGGTGACGGCGCTCTGGGCGTCGGACGGCGCGCCCTAGCCCCGCACTCCCGGTGTCCCGGCACCCCCGGCCCGCCGCGCGGAAACCGGGCGGTTGCCGCAAAACGGCCCCCGCCCGGTCGGGCAGGGGCTGTTTTCGGACAATTTTCAGACAGTCGTACGTTCGTGCACGTATTCGACGAGCCGGGTCAGCGCCTCGGGGTCGGTGGTCGGCAGGACGCCGTGGCCGAGGTTGAAGATGTGCCCCTCCAGGCCCTTCGCCGCGGCGAGCACCTCGTCGGTCTTGGTCTCGACGGCCTCGCGCGTGGAGAACAGGACCGCCGGGTCGAGGTTGCCCTGGATCGCCTTGCCGGGCCCGACGCGGCGCGCGGCCTCGTCGAGCGGCACCCGCCAGTCGGCGCCGACGACCGTGGCACCGGCCTCGCCCATCAGACCGAGCAGCTCGCCCGTGCCGACGCCGAAGTGGATGCGCGGCACGCCGTAGGAGGCGACGGCGTCGAAGACCTTCGTCGACGCGGGCATCACCGAGCGCCGGTAGTCGGCGGGCGAAAGGGCGCCCACCCAGGAGTCGAAGAGCTGCACGGCGCTGGCGCCCGCCTCGATCTGCACCTTCAGGAAGGCGCCGGTGATCTCCGCGAGCCGGTCGAGGAGGTCCGCCCAGAGCTGGGGGTCCCCGTACATGAGCGCCTTGGTGTGCTCGTGGTTGCGGCTCGGGCCGCCCTCGACGAGGTAGCTCGCGAGGGTGAAGGGCGCACCGGCGAAGCCGATGAGCGGCGTGGAGCCGAGCTCGGCCGTCAGCATCCCGATCGCCTCGGTGACGTAGTGGACGTCCTCCGGCGTGAGGTCCCTGAGCTGCGCGAGGTCGGCGCGCGTACGGATCGGCTTCTCCACGACGGGGCCGATGCCGGGCTTGATGTCCAGGTCGATGCCGATGGCCTTCAGCGGCACGACGATGTCGCTGAAGTAGATCGCCGCGTCCACGTGGTGGCGGCGCACCGGCTGGAGGGTGATCTCGGTGACGAGCTCGGGCCGCATGCAGGACTCCAGCATGGCGGTGCCCTCGCGCACCTTGCGGTACTCGGGCAGTGAGCGCCCCGCCTGCCGCATGAACCAGACCGGCGTGTGCGGCACGGCCTCACGCCTGCACGCCTTCATGAAGGGGGAGTCGTACGTCGCTGCGTTCTGCCGGCCCGCGGGGCTCCGGCTGCTGTTGGCACTCACCCCGAGAGTCTCCCACGTTGACCGGGGACCCCCTGACGGGTGTCTCTCCCTGCGCGGAGGCGCGGTTCCCCTTAACCTTCCCCGCATGGCTGCGGCTCAGGGACAACGGTCGGACGGCGCTGGCGAGATGGAGAGTTCGGAGGGGAAGGTGGCGGAATCGGCTCCGCTGCCCTTCCGCGCGGCGGTCGACGCGCTGCGGGGGGCACGGCTGCGGCCGGAGATCGAGATCGACCCGACACGGGCGCCGCAGCGGCTCGCGCCGCACGCGTACGCGCTGGAGGCGGCGGTCGTGGACGGTGAGGAGGACCTCGCGGACGGCCGCCTGGTCCTGCTGCACGACCCGGCGGGACACGACGCCTGGCAGGGCACCTTCCGGCTGGTGACGCTGGTGCGGGCGGAGCTGGAACCGGAGATGGCGGCCGATCCGCTGCTGCCCGAGGTGTGCTGGTCCTGGCTGACCGGCGCGCTCCAGTCGCGCGGGCTCTCCGCCGGGGAGGCCAGCGGCACGGTGACGCGCGCGGGATCGCACTACTTCGGGGGGCTCTCCGAGCGCCCGCCCGCCTCGCAGATCGAGATCCGGGCCTCGTGGACGCCCCGGGAGGGCCCCGGCGGCGTGCCGGACACCGCGACGCATCTGGCGGCGTGGTGCGAGCTGCTCTGCCAGGTCGCGGGGCTGCCGCCGGCGGCGCCCGGCGACGCGTCCGTGGTCTCGCTCCCGCAGCGGAGGGGACCGCTCTCTCCCTGACCCAGGGCTTGCACGGCCCGCGGCGCACTCGCGCCGCGGGCCGTTTCGCGTACGCCGGAGCGCACGGCGGACGACTCCCCCGAGGCCACTTCCCGCTCACTTTCGACCACGCGTCGACCACTCGGAAGAGTGAGCGGTTCGGTTTGATCTTCGGATGATCGAGCGCCTGTCCGAATTGCCCTGATTACTACGCACTAAATCCTGATCATTTCCTAAAGCCGGGGACGTTTGCTGCCGAAGAGGTTTGTGACCTTGAAAGCACGGTTTCGCCCGGCTTCATCCCCGAGCCGGCCCCGTCCCGCCACCCCCAGGAGGCCTGGTGTCCGTTCTCCTTGAGCAGCCCGCAAGCCTGGTCGCCTACCGCCCGAACAAGCCGACCGCCATGGTCGTCGTGGCCGACCCGCGCGTCCGTTCCACCGTCACCCGCCATCTGTGGGCGCTCGGTGTACGCGACGTCATCGAGGCCTCGTCCATCGCGGAGGCTCGTCCCCGCATCGGCAACCCCCGGGACATCTGCGTCGCAGACGTCCACCTCCCCGACGGCTCCGGCCTGACGCTCCTCTCCGAGACCCGTGCCGCGGGCTGGCCCAACGGCCTCGCCCTCTCCGCCGCCGACGACATCGGTGCCGTGCGCAACGCCCTCGCGGGCGGCGTGAAGGGCTACGTCGTCACCGGCACCCGTACGAAC
>NZ_JASKYR010000090.1:0-16187 GCF_041028215.1 Streptomyces flavofungini | reverse complement strand
GCGTAGGTGTAGAAGGATCCGGCGGCGGCAAGGGCTTGCGCCTGGGTGGTCTCGGCGGGCGGCTTGCCGTTGCGGGTGGGCGTCTTGGCGAGGTGTTTGGCGTAGGCGTCGGCGAGCGGCAGCTTCGCCTGAAGCGGGTGGATCTTGCTCTTGCGGGCGTATGCCTCCCACGCCTTGAACGTCCGGACGTAGGCGCGCCGGGTGTGCCGGGACTTCTGCCGGGCGACCCAGCCGCCCGCGATGGTGGGCAGCGGGTCGGCGTCCCCGTAGAACTCGGCGAGGTGGTCGGCGAGCGCGCGGGCTTCGTCGGGCCAGTCGTCGCGGGGGTCGTGCCGGTCGGTCGACAGCTCCGCCGACGGGCGCGGGACGAGGGCCGCAGAGTCGGTCACTCCTGCACCTCGGGGTCAATGAAGTCGGCGACGGCGTACACCGCCATCTGCGGGTCGGTGAACCCCTCGGCTTCCGAGTCCCAGTTCCGCTGCTTCGCTGCCAGTTCGTGAGCGTGCTTGGCGAGCGCGGCCAACACGATCCGCTCGTCCTCGGCTGCTGACTGGTCGGGGCGACGGGTGACGAGTGCGGTCATCAGGTCCTGATAGGCGCTCATTCTGCGGAGTCTCCTCAGTATTGGATAACTGTCATTATCAACCATGCAGTTGGGTGATCGCCAGCACTTTCGATCGCCGTTCTGCCACACTCGCGCCATGACGACATGCACCACACCCACCTGCCGCCGCGACTACGACGAGACGTCCGAAGAGGCGGTCAAGTACCACACCGAGCCGGTGCACTGCGCGGAGACGTCGAAGCGATGCAACCGCTGCAATGGGCGGCCGAGTTGTTACTTGTGCGGGGACTCGATCTGCAAGTGTCGCGATCACTGACCGGACAGCAGGAAGGGTCCTGCTCCTCCTCGGAGCAGGACCCGCGATACCGCATGTTATCGGGGGCGGGACTGATCAACTGGCGGCGCTCAAGGGAACGTTATGCACTACCCCTCTCCAAGTCTTGGCATTAACCCTTGACGTCAACTCAAGGCTTGCTAACTTGAGTTCATGATGACTGATGAGACCGATGCTGAACCTCAGTCCGCACGGGCCGAGTTGATCCGATATGCGGCAACCACGCGCACCGTCACCGCTGACGGCCTCGCCCCGTACCTGAAGGCCTACCGCGCCGAGAACCTCCGCGAGGCAATTGGGGCCGCGCGCACCGAGTACCTGACCGGCAACACCGGCGCCGCCGAGGACACCGCCTATAACGATGGCGTAGCCGACGCCATCGCCGCGATCGGCGCCCTACTGGAGGACGGCAAGTGAGTAAGCCCCGCCTGATCCCGACCGGCAACTGCTGGTGTGGCTGCGGCCGGGAGGTCGGCCTCGGGAAGTTCTTCGCCCAGGGCCACGACAAGACCGCCGAGTCCGCGCTGATCGCCCTCAAGTACGAGGGCAGCGTTCCGCACTTCCTCCACGCCCACGGGTACGGTCCCCAGCACTCCGTCACCGGAGACGCTGTGGACAACGAGAAGACGGACTGGATGGAGTGCGACGAGTGCACCAGCAAGCCCGGCTATCGCGGAGCGCGTAACAGCGTCGCCAAGCACCGACGCATCTACCACCGAAAGGGAACCGAATGATCAGCAAGTCGGGCCGCTATTGGTCCACCGGCATCACCGTCACCTGGGCTCCGCTCGCGGAGCGCATCAACGATGAGCCCTACGGCGGCTGGCACGCCAAGCTCGAATACCGGGACGACGGGTTCGCCGACAACGATCCGGACGCCGGGCAGGTATCGACTGAGGGCACGCTGTACACCCGCTACCCGGTCCGCAACGCGAAGATCCGCAGCGGACTGTCCATCGCCGTAGACACCCTCCTCGCCGACGCCAAACGGCTCGGCATCGAGTTCATCGGCGTCGGCGGTGACTCGGAACCCTGGCTGTTCTACGAGCAGGACGGCGAGAGCGAAGAGCACCCGCCGCCGGACGGATGGCGGGAGACGCTGGCAACCGAAGCCGAGCGCGTCGGGTTCCGGTCCTACGCCACCACCGAAAAGTGAGGACGCCATGACCCGCGACGAGTACGAGGAGAAGCGGCGCCGTCTCGAAGCGGACGCGGACAACGCGAAGAAGGCCCTGACTCGGGCCCGCGCCATGTACGACGGCATCTGCGACGAGTTGCGTAACCTGCGCATCGACTGGAATGAACAGCAGAAGACCACCCAGCAGTAGCTGCAGCGCGGAGCCCGGCCCGAGGTAAGCGGGCCGGGCTCCGGCATGCGCGAGCCTACCTGCCCGCCCGCTACTCTCGCGTCATGACGACCGCCGCGCCTGTATCCGTCGACTGGATCCGCCTCACGATCGGCGACGACCATCTGACCGTCGAGCCGTCGCCCGGTATCGACCTGCACCTGGCCGTGCAGTCCGTCGAGTACGGCGGCTACCTGGATCCGCTCACGCGCAGCCCGCGCCCGTCTTTGCGGCTGTCGGTCCGTCTCGTCCCGCGCGGCATCGACGCGGCCGTGCGCTGTGAGACACAAGCCCGCGAGGTGGCCGCGCGTCTCGGCACACGACAGTCCGCTTTTGCGGCGGTGCGGATGTTCTCGCTGGAGGCAGCGCTTGGCGGCGAGGGCCTGCCGTACAACCGGGTGACCGCCCCGCGTCTGATCCTCGTCCCCGGCCCCGAGCCGCTGCTGGACGAGGATCTGCCGGTGCCGTCAGTCCACGTCTTCTCGGCGAAGGCGCACCCCGAAGACGGGCACGCCTACACGATGCGGCTCGTCGACTAGGGCCTGTTGCGAAAGTGGATCTTGGTCGTGAATGATCACGTCCCGTGGGACGCGGCGATCTGACGAACGGCCAGTGGGCCCGGCTTGAGCCGTTGCTGCCGCAGGGCATCAAGCCGGGCCGTCCGCCGGTGTGGACTCGGCGACAGCTGATAGACGGCATACGGTGGCGGACCCGGACCGGCGCCCCGTGGCGGGACGTGCCCGAGAGGTACGGCCCGTGGGACCGGGTCTACGACCTGTTCCGCCGCTGGCAGCGGGACGGCACCTGGACCCGGATCGTCACCCAACTCCAGGCCGAGGCGGACGCGAAGGGCCTGATCATCTGGGATGTGAACCTCGACTCGACGGTCTGCAGGGCTCACCAGCATGCCGCTGGAGCGGCGAAAAGGGGGATCTCCAGAAGGAGCCGCCCGGCGGGGTCGCCGTCGAGCCGGCCGACCACGGCCTCGGACGCTCCCGGGGCGGCCTGACCAGCAAGATCCACCTGGCGGTCGAGCAGGGGCAGAAGCCGCTGTCCGTGGTGATCACGGCCGGACAACGCGGGGATTCACCGCAGTTCGAGCCGGTCTTGGAAGCGATCAGGGTTCCCCGGATCGGCCTGGGACGGCCACGCAAGAGACCGGACCGGGTGCGGGCCGACAAGGCGTACGACTCCCGCAAGAACCGCGCCTACCTGCGCAGACGCGGGCTCAAGGCGACGATCCCCGTCCCTGCGGACCGGGTCCGCAACCGGCAGAAGCTCGGCTCTCGCGGCGGTCGACCGCCGAAGTTCGACAAGACCGACTACAAGCAGCGGCACGCGGTCGAATGCGGGATCAATCGCCTCAAGCGCCACCGTGCGGTGGCCACCCGCTATGACAAGTTGGCCGTCCGCTATGAGGCCACCGTGCTGGTCGCGGCCCTGAACGAATGGCTATGACCAGCAGCGGAATTGTTCTTATCGGTCACCTTGTAGCCGGGGACCGAGGGCCAGCGGACCGTCAGAACCACGGACTCTTCCTCCGCGAACCAGGAGTGATCGACGCCCTGGCCCCACACGACGTAGTCCCCCTGCTCGGCCAGGAGAACACTGCGCCCGGGCAATTCCACTCGGAAGCGCCCGCTGATGAGGACCAACAGGGCGGTGCGCTCTTCGCCGGTCACCCACTGAGCCCGCTCATCGCCCTGCTGGTGGACGCCCCATTTGATCTCCACGTCCTCACTATGACGAGGATCGGAGGCGTCCTTGAAATGTCCCAGCAGCCACCCCCGGTCCAGCGCCGCGTCCCTGCCGGCATTGCCCACATACACGTTGTCGGTCATGGCTCCGGAAGGTAGCAGCCAGCCGCATCGGCACTCACAGCAGCAACTACCGTCACTTTCGCAACAGACCCTAGGCGCCACCCCCGCACACAACGACACCGCCCCCGCTCCCCTGCCGAAGCAGGAGGGCGGGGGCGGTGGTGCGTCACGGCTCGGTGACGACCGGGCGCGGTTGTGCCGGTTGTGTTCTACGGTGTCCCGACGAGATCAACCTTGGGGGGCATATGCGCGTTCGCGCGACCGCGGCCACGGCCGCCCTGCTTCTCGCCGCGCTCACAGCGTGCGGCAGCGACGACGGTGACCCCGACGAGAAGTCGGCCACCAAGGCGCCTACTGCCAAGTCGAGGCAGCCGGAGGGTGAAGACGGCATCACCAAGACGCTGAAGCTCGGCGAGCCCGCGCAGACCATCGGCGACGGCGGGACCGGCGTCCTCCAGATCACGCCGGACACCATCGTGTACGTGAAGAAGAACGGCACGGAGCCGGCCGAGAACGGCGTCTTCGCCGTGGTCACGGTGAAGGACAAGGCGATGACCGGTACGGCTGCCGACGAGGTGCCGCCGATCAGCGGTGGCGGCTGGAAGTGGATGGCGCCAGACGGGGAAACCATCGATCAAGGCGGCGGCGAGTCGTACAACATCGTCGTCGACCGCTACAACAACGAGGACCCGGTACAGCCCGGTACCTATCAGTGGCGGCTGCGGGCCTTCGACCTGACGCCCGCACAGGCCAAGGGCGGCACCCTGATCTATGTGGACGGCGAGGAGGCCGCGCACCGCTGGACCATGCCCGCCGCCGACACCGGACCGCACGCTGCTGAACTGAAGAAGCAGCTCGCAGAGTAAAAGCAGCAACGACGAAGCGCCCCGCCCTCCGAAGAGGACGGGGCGCAGACGTTCAGGCTGACTCGGACAGGTCCTCCGGCGGGATGTCCGGCTCAAGGAACAGGTCCTCGTAGCTGGGCGTCGGCGGCTCCTCGACGAGGCCGAGCTTGACGAGGGACGGGATGTCGCCGGCGCTGTCGTCGACGCGGCGCCGGACCGGACGGGCCTCAGGCATGAGCATCACACTCCAGTTCGGTTGTACTCTTCGACGCGGTCCGGGGGCGCCGGGGGTTCGATACCGTGCGAGCGCATCTGCCCGGTCAGCTCGCCGACGTACCAAGCAAAAGCCCTCACCAGCGACCGAAGTGATCGAACCTCCTCGCGGGTTGAGGTCAGCTCCTGCCGCAGCTCCGTCTTGATCGCGTCGAAAGCCTGCCGATCCTCAGCCCGCTGATTCGGCTCGGCTTGCGCCTGCGCTGCGGCCCGTGTCGCCTCTGCTGTCGCCGCAGCAGCCCGCGTGGTTGCCCTGGCGGCGAACATGCCTGCCACCACTGCGCCGACCGTTCCGAGTACGGCAACGATTCCCGCCCACACCGTCACGGCTTCCGCCCTTTCCTGGCGGCTCTCGGCGCAGGGGGGACCGAATGCTCGGGAACCGTGGCCGCCCACAAGATGACCCCGACATGCGAGGTCAGATACCAGATGGCGACCCAGGCGCCGCGGGAGTAGTCGCCGGAGATGACGGCGACGGTGTAGGCGGTCGCCCACACGGTGGGGGGAAGGAGAGCGGCCATGAAGCCGTAGCGGTCGCGGCCGACGCGGAGAAACGCAGATCCTGCCGTGACCATTCCGGCGCCGATCCACAGCCAGGCCCAGTGCCGGATGTCGCACAGATCGGTGAGCAGCTGCAAGCCCTGCGTGGGCGGCGGGTCGACCAGGAACGAAGCGCCCCAGCAGGTTTTGCCGACGCCCACGATTAGCAGGAAGGCGCCGCGCCTGCCCAGCCGCCTACGCAGCCATCGGACCGCGCGGCACGGCACTAGACGCCCGGGGCTGCGGAGGCGCTGTTGCGGGCGCCGACGAAGCGGGCGATGACGCCCTTTACGAGCGACCCGGATGCGGCGAGCCCTGCGGCACCCATGGTCTCCCAGAACGAGGCGTGGAACATGTCGGCCGGTCCTGCGGCGATGCCCACACCGGATGCGGCGACGACGAAGGTGGCCAGGACGCGCTCGACGAGATCCTTGGCGTAGGTGGCGGCGGTCTTCACGACGGTCTGCACGTCGCCGCTGGTGGGCAGGTTGCTGGTCATGGAGTTCTCGCTTCCCGTTCGTCGATCTTCTTGGTGAGGGCGTCGACCTTGGAGGTGAGTGCTGCGAGCCGGTCGATAATCTCCGGCAGGAAGCTCGCGGCCTTCCAGGTGGGGTTGGTCTGATGGGTGGCCGCCGAGGTCGGGGACGGGATGGCGTCCCGGCCCCATACGGCGTCGTGGACCTGCTTGGCATCCATGCCGAGTCCTTCGTCCGGGGTGGTAGAGCCGGGGCTCCAGGAGGCGGGGTGGGCGAGCCGCTCGTCGACGTCCTCGCGGAAGCGGCCCATGTCGAAGCTGGGGTCGATCTTGCGGCGGGTGCCTTCCTTGTGGCCGATCACACTGTCGGCCGACCAGCCGTGCGCCCGACAGATCGCTGCCGCCCACCGAACCGCCTGGTCGTACTGCACGGCGGGGTACGGGTCGCGGCCGTTGCCGAGGTTCTCGATCTCGATGCCGTAGTAGTGGGCGTTGCCGTCCACCGGCTCTGAGCTGTCCGGCCTCGGGTGCGTCGACGACTCGTTGACCACGGCCTGATGCGCGTTCGCTGCGAAGGTTCCCGCATGGTTGGCCCGGCCGCCGCTGATCATGGTGGCGGTGCCGTTCTTCGCCAGATGCGTGTGGCACAGCGGGCCCGGCAGACTCGACGTGCCGGTCCAGCACACGCCGAGACTGTTGGCCCCGGCGGTATGGTGGATGACAATGCCGTTGACGGGCCCCCACGGGCCTTTGTGGTTGCGGGTATGGGTACGCCATCCGGCCTTCTCGGCGACGCGCACACCTTCGGCGCGGAGCTTGGCCAGGAGAGTCTCGGCTGGCAACGGTGCAGCCATGGCCGCCCCCTTCTTCTAGTAGTCGCAGGTCATGCCGACGAATTGGGCGTGCTCGACGGCCCAGGGCTGATCGTGGTCGTGCCACACTTCGACGCCGACGGGCTGGCCTGCTTCGCCATGGAAGGGCCAGGTCACGGTTTCCCAGCTGCGGCCGGGGGTGGCGGGATGGTCGGCGGCGCCGGTGTCGTCGCGGACGCCGTGCGGGTCGCGGATGAACCGGGACATGAACTGCCGCTGCCGCAGGTCGCCTTCCGGGAGGGCGAGCGCGGCCCAGCGCAGGTTGCGGGACCAGATGAAGTCCCCGTCGAACGGCGGCTGGATCAAGCTGAGCTTGCGCGCCATGGAGCGGTCGTTGGCGAGAACCCGCTCGAAGGTGATGAGCGTCCAGGTCTCCGGCTGGATGAGCTGCGGCTTGTCGCCGCGGTAGAGCTTGCACACGGTGGCCACAGCGGTCTCCTACAGGCTGACGATGGTGCCGTTGAACCCGATCCACGGAGGCTTCACGCCGCTGCCAGTGCCGAAGACTTCGAGGTAGCCGTCGGTGCGCACGTCGAGTTTCAGGGCGATGCGGCTGCTGTTGACGTCGGAGCAGGGGATCGTCACGGTCCGAAGCGTCTGCGGGCGCACCGCAGACGGCAGCGCGGTCGAGTTGATGACGTAGGAGCCTGCTGGAGTCGACGGCCAGGAGGAACGGCCGATCGCTCCGCGGAACTGCAAGGACTCCTCGCCGCTGATATTCAGCAGCCGGTACTGCAGATTCCCGTTGCTATTGCCGTTCTGCTGGAAACCGGACGTCAGGCTGATGGTCTTCCAGGAGGAGGCACCGGTAGAGATGGTCACCCAGGTGCTCCCGTCGTAGTGGTCCAGGCGCTGGATGTCCTGCAGGTAGGTGAGCATGCCGCCGACTGGCGCGTAGCTGCCCGTGAGGGTCGCGCCGCGCGTCGATGACGACGCGAACCGCATGACGCCGCGGGGAATCAGGCCTGCAGCGAGGGCGGAGAGCTGTCCGGGCAGGTCGGGTGCGTCGGTAAGTGTGGGGAGTGCGAAGCCTTGCCCGTAGCCGTCCGTTGTGGGCACAGGGCCTCCTAGTCGAGTGCGTAGCGGAGGCCGTTGAGGGAGACCCAGGGCGGCCGGATGATCGGTGTGGCGTAGGTGTCGGAGGTCGCAGTGGTGGTGCCGACGATCCGAAGCTGGCCTTCGAGGCGGGCATCAACCTTGAGGCTGAGCGACGACGAAGATGAGGCGGAGCAGGCGGCGACCAGGGATCGCAGGGAGGCGGGCCGCAGGCTGGCCGGAAGTGCCGCGGCGAGGGCGTCGCCGCCGTTTTGGATGGCGCTGGAGGCATAGGTGATGCCGAGTCCGCCGCGCCATTCCATGACCCGGGTGCCGCCGATGATGATGGTGCGGTACTGCACCTGCCCGTTCGAGTTGCCGTCGTGGGCGAACCCGGTGGCCAGTGTTGCGGTCGTCCACGGCACAGTGGTCTCGGTCGCGAGGCGGCCGTGAGCGATCCAGTTCCCGTTGCTGGACTGGGAGATGACGGCGACGTCGCCGATCTGCGGGTCGAAGTAGGTTTCCATGCAGCGGATCGGAATGCCGTCCGCGGTGATGGTGCCTGCGCTGACAGCGGTGACGGTGGCGGTGCGCCAGTCCGCTCCGCGCACCGATGTTGACCGCTCCCCCACGCGCCGTGCCGAGTCCCTAAATGCTTGTGCCAGGTCACGGGTGCTGGCGTGCCCGCTCTTCACGCGTCCTCCTTCGCGGAGATCGTCGTGATCGGGAAGTCGCCGCCCTCGTCGAGTGGGACAGTGAACGAGGCGACCTGGTGGAGTTCCCGGGTGCCGTCCTCGTGCATGACCCGGATGACATCACCCGGCTCCAATGCCGGATTCGGGAGGCTGCTGAAATCGCCGGACGCGTTCGGGGCGCGGGCCTTGACCAGCTCCAGCCCTGCTGCCTGCGTGCACGCGTTGACGGTGGTCAGAGTCGACGAGGAGATGAATTTCGGGCGGCGGCCGAATGGCCCGCCCCACCGGGTGGGCGAGCCCGGGTCGACGTCCACGACAAGCGCCGACACGGGCGGCGCGTCATCGGTGGTGTTCTCCCCGCGGGCCAGCACCCCGTTGAACACGTTGTCCGAGGTCATGGCTCGGCTGCCGGAAATATAGACGCCGCCCTCGGTCGCCTCGACCGCCCATACCGGTTCGGTCGTCATCAGATCCGGGAACTCTCTGATGACGAAGACGCCGTCGGCGTTGCAGTACACCTCGGCGCCCGCGGCTGCCGCTATCTCCTGCGCGCCCGCCCACGGATCGGCTTCGACGTCGAAAGAGCGGGAGCCGATCGGGACGTCCACGATGGTCGAGACGACGTCGGCGTCCGGGATGCTGCGCTGGATTAGGGCGGTGACAGCGCCGACGACGGTGCCGGTGGCTTTCCACGGCGCCGTGAACTTGTCGTCAATGACGCAGGCCTCAAGGCCTTTGCCTTGGAGGTTCACGGGGCCGGTACCGATACTGCCGTCAACGCTGTCGAGGCGGAACACGCCGAGCGGCACCAGTTCCCGACTGCCGTCTCCGTACTCCACGCCACGGCTGATGCGCAGCCGGGCCCCGTAGGTGGCGAGCTGATCGGTCGGGGTTCGCGGGATCAGGGCCGGATCGGCGCAGGTCACGGTGCAGGTGCGGCGGATGGCCTGCTTGAGGTCGACCGGCACCGAGCCGCCGGTGTGCTCGATGTCGACGACCCGCCCGTCGGTGAGAAACAGCTGCACGAGGGTGGCGACAGTGTGGGATTCGGCGAGGCGCGGCAGGAACCGGTCCGAGACGGGATACACCGGATCACCCCGTCCTGCGGTCCAGGAGTAGCGCCTCGCAGGTGGCATACACGGGCAGTAGGTCCGCGCAGGTGGCGAACTCGGCGATGACGTCCTGCCACGTCCTGCCCGCAGCACCGTTGACGGCCGTGGTGACCGGCATGTCCTGCTCGATCAGCGGCAGCGTCCACGTCCGCCACTGGTCTTGGGCGAGCTTCGACATGCGCGCCTCGGGGGCTTGTCCGACGGCGACGTACATGTCGTCGACGCCCATGCCCGGTGCGGCCTGCCACAGCAGGGTGTTGCCGGAGTCGAGCAGCAGGTGCAGGGCCCGTCGTTCCTCGTCGGAGCGGGTGACGACCGCAAGGTCCCCCTCAAGGCCCTGCCGTCTGCCAGTGAGCACGACCTTGTTGCGCCGTCCTTTGACTACGTAGGCGGTCTGTTCGATCGGGCGCGTCCAGTCCGGCGCCGTCTGCACCATGACCCGCAAGTTTCGCTGCGGGTTGCCAGGGTCCTTCAACCAGGCAACGTTGATGTCGTCGAGACGGACGGTGACCGGTTCCGAGGAGCGTCGAGACGCTGGCTCGCCATCCTCGTCGTCCAGCTGGATGCGGTAGAGGACGGGCACGTTCATCGGCGCCTCGTGATCCTCGATGACCATGATGTCGGACGTGATGAGCTGCCTGTCGATCAGCCCTGCGGTGCTGCGGACGAGGCTGCGGAGCCCGTCGGCGCCCTCCCGGTAGACGCTGATCTGGTAGTCGACCGGCAGCTCCCGCAGGGTGAGCGTGATGTAGCCGCCGGAGTCGGATGCGGTCACGGCGGTCTGCGGCAGCACCTGCCACAGAGCAGCCATGTCCAGGTGCAGCACACTGGTGACCGCCGAGGCGACGGCGGTGACCTCGATGGCCGCCTGCGTCGCGGTCGCTGGGGCGACCGCATCCGTCGGCATGAGATACCAGCTGGGGCCGGGCAGGCTCCAGGAGGTGCCCCCGCTGGCACCCAAATCTACGTTCGCGGCGTCGTACCAGCGGACCCGGACAGTAACTGACGACCATGCGCCCGCGCCCAGGTGGGCGACCACCTGAGCCCGCCAGTTCAGCCCGGCACCACCCGGGGTCGGGAAACGCGCCGAGCGGATCACGCTGGTTGTTGCTGTCGCCGAGGCGACACTGAGGGCGTAGCCGCCCTCCATGGAGGCCAGCCCCCACGGGGTGGTCCGCGCGATCGTCGCCGCCCCGGAGGCGACCGTCCACCCGGCGACGCCCTGCTCGAACCCGCCATCCGCATACGGCACCACAGTGCCCGCCTGCAGACTGGGGGCGACGGCAATGACGACGGTCTCCAGCCGCAGCGTCTGCCCCGCCGAAGCGCCGGTGAGGCCGGCCGCCGCCGAACATGTGGCGGCATTGGCGGGGGCGGCCATCGACGCCCGCTGCCGGTACATGCCGGTCCCCGGCGCCGCAAGTGTGCCGCGCTGGGCTGCGATCTGGTTGCCGTTGGTGTCGTAGAAGCGGATCTCGATCCACGCCTGCGCGGTGAGCACCGGAGGTTGCAGGTAGGCGTAGGCGACATATTCGACGCCCGGCGTCACTTGCGGCCGGTCCACCGCCACTGCTGCGGCGTTGCCGCCCGCCACCGCGGTCAAGGCGAGGGCGTGGCCGCCGGCCGTCCAGTTGCCGACGCCCCACTGCACCACCGGCACCTGGCGGGAGATAGAGGCGTTGACCTCGGCTGTCCAGCCGGAGGCGTCGATCTCCGTGGACTCGGTGCCGAACGGCAACAGATTGCCGGTCGTCCGGATCGGGAGGCCGAGGTAGACGTTCTCCCAGTAGTGGCTGACCGAGGCACCAGTTTCGGTGGAGGACACTACGACCTGGGCGGACGCCGCCCCAACCGGTGCCGTCCCGGCTACGCCGACACGGTGCCAGGATGCTGAGGCACCGGCGGTCGACAGCGACCAGGTGATCGACAGTTCCCCGCCGAGCGCCGTCATCCACCGGATGCCGATGCGCTCCCCCGTCGATGTGGCACCGGCGGTGTCCGCGAACACCTGATATGTCGTGCCTGCAGTGACGGGGTAGGAGGAGACGGTGCGGGCCTGCATCTCGCCTGCCGCCACCGACCGCACCGACAGGCAGCCGTCGCCGACCCGCCCGCCGACACCCAGGCCGATTGTGCAGTTCAGCTTGGGTGTCCAGCCGGACGTGTTGGGGTCGATCTCCGACGTGGTCGCGCTGAGGAGATTCCCGGGGATCGGCAAGAGAGCCTCCTCTCAGCCCGCCGCCAAGCCGACGAGCAGTTCGCCCTGCGCGGTGCGGACTTCGGTGCGGGCAATGTCGGTGATCTCGCGGTCGCCGACGAACACGGACACGTGCAGGTCGCCGATGCTCGGGCCGCCCGCAGCGGCGGTGAGGAGGTCCCACTGGCCGCCGGTCAGAACAGGCTCTGGGCGCCCGGTGCCGTTGTAGGCGAGGTTGAGGCCGGGCTGGAGCATGCCGCCGGAGTCGTACCAGTGCGGGCTACGCGACTGCCATTTCGACCAGGCCGCTGCCGGGCTGCCGTAGTCCGGGCGGCCCTTGATGTAGCCCAGACCCCATCTGACCTGGGTTTTGTAGTTGGTGCGCCAGTCCGCGCCCGCCGACCGCATCTTGGATGCGGGCAGCGCCTGCGGGATGCCATAGGCGCCGGAGGACTTGTTGAGCGCATTCCAGCGCCAGCCGGACTCGCCGTTCCACAACTTTTTGAGCGGCCCGAACTGACTGAGGCCCCAGCCGTAGCGGTGCAGGATCGATTTCGCGTACCGCTGGGCGGCGCCGACCGCTTGGGCGGTGAAACCGCCGCCGCCTCCCTTGAGGAACGGCATCGGGTCGACAGCCTTGCCGCCTCTGCGGGCTTCCAGGTGGAGGTGGGGGCCGGTGGTGTTGCCGGTGGAGCCGACCTTTCCGATCGTCGTGCCCCGGCTGACATGCTTGTGGAGCTTGGTGGCGATCGCCGACATGTGCGCGTAGAAGCTGGACAGGCCTCCGCCGTGATCGATCTGGACGTGGTTGCCGTAGGGCCCGCCTGAGGCGACCTGGTTTACGGTGCCGTCGTTGACGGCGCGGATACGTGTGCCGGTGGCGGCCGGGAAGTCGAGGCCGGTGTGGTGCCCGGAGGCCCACATGGGTCCGGCGACACCGAATTTGGTGCCGTATTTAGCGTTGACGGGCTTGAGCCATTCCCCGCCTCCGCCGCCTCCGGCGAACATCGACGACACCGCGTCGACGATCTTGTCTTTGAGGCCGATGACCATTTTCTTCGGGAACGTGCCGATCGCGTCCCCGAGCGGTGAGGCACCGACCCCCTTCGCGACCTTGCCGAGGATCGGCTTAGTCAGCTTGTTCCACACCTTGGAGGGGTGAGAGACCAGGTCGGCGCCCGTCTTGGCCCAGTCGATGCCCTTGCCGACGACGTCGCCGACGGTGTCCTTCGTCCAGTCCCAGGCGCCGCCGAGCGGGCCGAGGATCCCGCCGTCCGCCATCAGCCGTGTGCCCGCCGCCGCGTGCAGAGCCTGCGCCCGGTTGCGGTACTTCGGATCCGTCGGGATCACGAACTCGGGGTAGCGGGGGTTGCCCTCGCCGACGATCGCCGTCGGCCGGTTGGTGACCATCGGCCGGGCCGGGCCAAAGTCGTCGCCGACCGTGCCGCCGCGGGCGAGGAGCTTCGGCGGGTCGGGGAGTTTCTTGAGGCCGACGAATCCGGCGACCTTGTCCCAGACCGCCTTAATGCCCTTCGTGTACACCCACTTGATCACGAAGTTGACGGGCTCTTTCGTGATCGACTTGATCTTGCCGAAGGCTTCCTTGATGGCGTCCTTCGCCTTGCCGAAAGCCCAGCCGACCAGGTACACGGCCTTCTTGATCCGGTCGAAGGCGGGCTTCAGCGCCTTGTTGTAGAGCCAGGACGCTTTGTCGCCGATGAAGTTGAAGACCGGCCGGATCGCCTTGTCGTACAGCCAGCGCGCCACGTCGGCGATGCCCTTGAAAGCGGGCCGCAGAGCGTTGTTGTACAGCCACCTGCCGACCCTGCCGACCGACTGGAGACTGCCGACGAAGCCCTTCGCGAACGGCTTGATCACCACGTCGAACAGCCAGGTCGCCGCCGCGCCGACACCGTCGAAGGCGGGCTTGATGGCCTTCTCGTACAGCCACCTCGCTCCGTCACCGATGCCGCGCAGGGCAGGCCCGAGCGCCTTGTGCCACAGCCACGAACCGATCGCAGCTGCCGCCTGGAAGGCGACGACGAGTGGAGCGACCAGAACCACCGCGATGATGGTGATCAGCGCCCGCGCGGCGAACGCAATGCCGTCGAACGCGGGCTTGATCGCGTTGCGCCACAGCCACATCGCGGCCTGGCCGACGACCCTCGCCGCCGTGACGATGCCGTCGAACACCGGCTTGAGGACGCTGTTCCACGCCCACAACGCCGCGGTCTGAATCCCAGACCAGGCAGCCTGCACGATCGTGCGGAACCAGCCGAAATGCTGGTAGGCGTAGATGACACCCGCAACGAGTGCGACGATGAGCGTTGCGATCCGCACCAGCGGGTTCGCGTTCATCACGAGGTTGAAGGCGAACATCGCGAGCGTCCACAGCTTCGTCGCGATGTAAGCGAGGTACATGCCCTGGATCAGCCAGGGCAGCGTCGTCGCGATCGACGACAGCCCCCGCGCCAGGGCACCCAGCACCTCCAGCACCGGCCCCGACAGCGGGGACAGTGCGCGCGCCACCTCGAAGAACGCCCTGGAAATGTCGCCGATCGTGCGGGCCACCAGCGGGCCGTTCTCCGCCGCGTAGGACAGGAACCGCTCGAACGCCGGGCTGCCCTTGAGGCCCGTCCCCCAGGCGGCGAAGCGGCCGGTGATGGCCTGCATCCGCGAGCTGATGGAGTCCATGTGCGGCAGGAAGGCCTGGACGATCCCGGCCATGCCCTTGAAGATCCGGCCGAAGGAAGCGCCCAGGCCGACGATCGCGGGCTGCACTGAGCCCGCCAGATCCGACTTGAACTCCTTCCACCACGGCGACTTGAAGCCCCGAGACACCCGGTCCTGCAACTGCCCGATCGCACGGGCAGCGGCCAGTACGAACGGGGTGAGCCCCGGCAGACTGTTCTTCAAACCGTTCAGGGCGCGCGTGAACAGCGGCATGACTGCGGGCTGCAGCGACCGCGACCACTCGCGGAACGCTGAGCGCAGCGACACGAACGCGTTGAAGGTGCCGCGCGCGCTCGGCGTGAGCTTCGCAAGGGCCTGCCTGTACTTCTCCTGCGCGGCAGCCGCCTGATTGGCGCCCACAGCCGACGACAGCTGAGACGACGCGAGCTGCCGCTCAGCCGACGCCACCGACTCGGCGCCCGACACGCGGGCCTGCGCCAACTGCTCCTGGGCGCGTGCGACAGACCGGGCCCCGTCCTCCTGAGTGCGGGCCACATTGCGCTGCGCCTCAGCCACCCGGTCCTGCGCCTGCGCAATCTCCTGGCTGTTCTCGATCTGCTGGCGCTGCATCGCCTGACGGGCCGTGGCGAGCTGGGCTTCCTGCGACGCCACCCCGCGCTGCGCGTTCGCCAGACGCTCCTGCGCGGCCTTGACCGTGTCCGAGCCCTCGACACCCGCCTTGTCGGCGCGCGCCTTCTCCGCCGTCAGATCCTTGGTTTCCTGGCGCTGCTCCTTCAGCCGCTGAACAGCCTGGTCATAGGCCAGTTGGGCGCGCTGCTGCTCAATCAAGGAGGCGTTGGCGCCCTTGGCCTGGACCGCAGTCAGCCGCTGCCGGGCCTCCTGCACGGATAGCGTCGCGTCCCGCTCGCTGAGCTGGGCGTTGGTCAGCCGGTCACCGAGCTCCTGCAGCTCCGCTGCGGCGTCGCGGCGGGCCTGGGTGAGATCCTGCTGTGCCTGCCGGGCCGTGCGCTGCGCATCCGCCAGCGCATCCTCGGCCTGCGACACCTGCTCGTTCGCCGACCGCATCCGGTCCGCGGCCTGCTGATACGCCGACGCCAAGCCCTCGCGGGCAGAGCGCACCTGCTGCACGGCGGACCGGTTGGCCTCCGCTGCCGACCGCACCGCATCCGCGACCGCCTGCTCCGCCGAGCGGATCTGCTGGGCCGCGTTACGGTGAGCGGCGGCGAGAGCCTGCTGCGCACCGGCCTGCTGAATCGACTGGCGGGCCGCCTGTGCACCAGCTTGGCCGCCCTGCGCCGTGGCCGTCGCCGCCGCGTCCTGCGCGGCCTTCTGTGCCTGGAGGGCGCCCGCAATATCGATGATCGCGGGCACTGCCACAGCCCCC
>NZ_JASKYR010000009.1:0-42968 GCF_041028215.1 Streptomyces flavofungini | reverse complement strand
GCTGCCGGGTCCGACGGGTCGGGCGAGTCACCGTTCACCCGAGGACCGTTCCCGTCGTGTCGGTGGGCGGGCGCCGGCGGGAGAAAGAGCCGAGGTCGACGATCTGGCCGCTGTGTTCGCACCGGTGGCGGACCGGGTCCGTGTCGTGGTCGCGGCCCGCTTCCACCGCGTGCACCAAGGTGGCCATCAGGCGGCCGACGAGCGGGGCGTTCTTGAACTGGTTGCCGCTGGTGCCGATCGCGACGTAGAAGCCGTCGAGGTCGGTGCGGTCGTAGATGGGCGTCCAGTCGTCCGCCACGTCGTAGACGCCCGCGATGCCGCTGGGGCGGCTTGGCACGCGCAGTGCGGGCAGTCGGCGGGCGGCGCGGGTCACCTGGGTGCGGAAGCGGGACGCCGTGGCCCGCAGGTCGGCCTTGTCCGGCTCGTCGAGCCACTCCAGCGGGTCGCACTCCGGCTCGGTGCCGCCGACGAGCAGGAAGTCCTGGCCCTCGGGCCGCAGGTAGGTGCCCACGTCCAGGTCGGCGACGACCGGTCCGGAGCCGCCCGCCCGGTGGTAGCCGGGCGGAGCGGCCACCTGGTGGACCTCCTGGCGCATGGGCCGCACCTGGACGGTGAAGTCCGCGCCGACCCCCGCCAGCCGGTTGAGGGACCTGGACCAGGGTCCCGCGGCGTTGACCACGACGGGTGCGGAGAGCGTTGTGCCGTCGGAGAGTCGCACCCCGCGGACGCGGTCGCCGCTGCGGATGACGTCGGTGACCGCGGTGTGGAAGGAGAAACGAGTGCCGTGCTGGGCGGCGGCCGTGGCCAGGTTGAGGGCGGCCAGCTGCGGGTCGCTGACGTAGCCGCCGTCGGGTGTGTGCAGGGCGCCAAGGCGGGTTGCGGCGTCGGCGTAGAAGGCGTCGTCGCCCAAAACCTTGGGCGGCCAGTAGCGTCCGGGGTCCAGGGCGGGCAGGCGCCGGGCCAGGTCGGCCGCGTCCCACTCCTCGTACGGGACGCCGATCCGGTCGAAGAGGGCCGTGACGCGGTCGCGCGGTGCCGGCGGGGCGTCCAGGAAGACCACGCCCGTGCGGATATAGCCGGCCAGCCCGTCGTGGGCCGGGGATTGGAGGTGGTCGGCCCAGTTCTCCCAGCAGTGCTTGGACTCCCAGGCGGCCGCCACGCCGTCGAAGGTGGAGAAGTTGAAGCGGACGATCGCGCTCGAGGCGCTGGTCGAGCCTTGGCCCGCTCCCCCCGACTTGTCGACCACGGCCACGCGCAGCCCGGATCTGGCCAGTTCGAACGCCGTCGAGCAGCCGATCACTCCGCCGCCGACGACCACGGCATCCACGGTCTCAGCCACGACGGCCTCCCTTCGCGGGCACTGTCTCGGCCACCGCCTGCGCCACCCGCTGCCGCATGCGCGGCACGGGGACGGCGCCCGCGCCCAGCATGGCGTCGTGCACGAGGCGCGGGTCGGCGCCCGCGGCGGCCTCGCGCGCCTGCTGGAAGGCCAGGAAGCCGCTGCGGTAGGCCAGGGCCTGGGCGGGCAGGTCGGTGGCGTAGCGCAGGGTTTCGGTGGCGATCTGGCGTTCGCTGTCGAAGGTGTTGGCGCGCATGAACGTGCGGGCCTTCGCCAGATCCCAGGAGCCGAGGTTGAGGGCGGTGTCCACGACGAGCCGCTGTGCGGTGAAGCGTTCGTGCGCGAGGCGCCCGTAGGCGTCCCAGTCATCGGCGTACGCGCCCATCTCCCAGCCGAGGTGGGAGGCGTACTCGGCCCAGCCCTCGCTGAAGGCGACCAGTGGCGCGGTGCGCTGGAGTGGGTGCAGGGCGGTGTTCTCCGTCTGCAGGGCGAAATGGAAGTGGTGGCCGGGGACGAGTTCGTGCAGGATCAGCGCCGCGGAGGTGAGCAGGGAGCGGTCCTGGAGGCTGGAGCCGTTGAAGCGGTACAGGCCGACCGGCTGGGTGAGGCCGGGCTGCGCGTAGTAGCCGAAGGTCATGCCGTCTTCGTCGGCCTCGTCAAGGCGCTGGACGTCGTAGGCGGCGCGGGGCCGGGTGTGGAACAGCTTGTCGATGCCGGGTTCGGCGCGCGCGACGTGGCGGCGGTAGGTGGCCGCCACTTCCTCGGGGGTCGAGGCGTAGAGGTGCGTCTGCGCCGACAGCCACGCTCGCGCCTCGTCCTCGTCGCCGGGTCCGCCGAGCCTGGCCCGGATCTCGGCCATCCGCTCGGACAGCAGGGCGCACTGCGCGAGGCCCAGCCGGTGCAGCTCTTCGGGCCCGAGGTCGGAGGTGGTGTGCCGCTGGACCCAGAGCCGGTAGGCGGCCTCGCCGCCGGGCATGTGGGCCATGCCCACCGCCTCGCCCGCGGTCTCGGCCGAGGTGGCCATCTCGGCGGCCACCGCGGTCATCGCGGCGTCCACCGCCGGGCTGGCGAGCAGCGTGGACAGCTCCGCGGCAAGGGCCGCCCAGCTCCTGCGCGCGCCCTCGGCCGCGGGCCGGGGCAGCACGATGCCGCGTGCGCGCTGCTCGCGCAGCATGACGGCGGTGGAGCGTACGCGTCCGGCGAACTCGGCGGTGAGCCGGGCACGCTCGGTTCCCTCCAGCGGGGCAATGGCTGACCGGGCCACCATGGCGAACAGCAACAGCGCGTGGTAAGGCGCCGTCAGGTGCTCGTGCCACATCACCTGGGGCTGGTCGACCTCGTCGGTCAGCAGGGTGCGCAGGACCGATGCGAGATCGGCCTCGGCCTCGGGGACCTCGATCGCGTCGAGTCGGTCCAGCAGCCCGTCGGCCCTGGCGGCGCGGTCCCGCACCGCTGTCTCGCTCAGGGGCGCGAGCGATTGCGGGGCCTCGCCCGCCATCACCGCGTAGAGCGGGTCCTCCTGGATCAGCAGCGCCCGGTAGGCGTCCGCGATATCGGATGTCGCTGTCATCACAGGCTCCTTCGCCGGAGGGAACATTTCAGGACTCTAGGAGCCGCGGGGCGCTGCGGGACCGGAACGTCCGTCGGGTTCTGTGCGGTGACGGCGCAACAGACGTCGGCCCCGTTGCCCGCTGCCCGGTACTGGCCTACCGTGCGGCGATGGGCTCTGAACTGCAGCAGCTGGTCGACGCGTTGGGTGCCCGGCTCGGCCGGTCGATGGCCGTGGACGACGCGCGCATCCGGCTGCTGGCCTACAACGGGCACACCGGGGAGGTCGACGACGCACGCTTCGAGTCGATCATGCAGCGCGAGGTGTCGCCCGTCCTCGCGAACTACATCCACGCCCAGGGAGCGGCGAAGGCCACCGGCGTCTTCACCGTCGCACCGTGCCCGGAGATCGGCCTCACGGTGGAGCGCATCGGCATGCCCATCCGCTATGACGGCGCGCTCCTGGGGTACGTCTGGCTGATCGGTTCCGACGGCCCGGTCACGCCGCGGGACGCCGAGGTGCTGCGGGAGGCGGCGGGCCACGCCTCGCTGCTCCTCCACCGTGCCGCCCTGGCCGCCGAGGTCTCGCTCAGCCACGCCCGTGAACTGGTACGGGACTTGATCGCTCCGGACGATGCGGTACGGGTGCAGGCCACCGCCGCGCTCGTGGAGGAGGGCCACGCGGTCGCGGGACCGGTGGTCGCCCTGGTGGCGACGGTGGCGAGCGACGGCGGTGAGCCGCTGGCCGAGCGGCGGCGGCTGGCCCTGGATCTGGCGGTGGACCATACGCGCCGCCGGTTGCCGCCCTCGCGTGCGCTGGCGCTGACCCGGCCCGACCACGCGGTGCTGCTCACCCTGTGGCCGGGCGCGCGCTCCGACACCATCGAGCGCGACGCCGGCGAGCTGGCCCATGTGCTGCGCGAGAAGCTGGCGGCCGAGCTGAGCGCGGGCGGCGAGAGGCCGTGCTGGGTCGGGGTGGGTGGTGTACGCCGACGCCTCGTCGAGGCCCACGCCACCTACCGGGAGGCCCGCCGTGCCGTCGATGTCGCGCGGGTCACCGGGGTCCTCGGGCACGTGGCCGCCTATGCGCAACTGGGTGTGTACGCGCTGCTGGCGAAGCTGACGCCGGAGGAACTGGCCGAGGGCATCCACCCCGGGCTGCGCCGTCTGCTGACCGCCGGTCCCGGCGGCCGGGGGTTCGTCGAGACGCTCCGCGTCTATCTCGACCACGCCGGTGACGCCCAACGCGCGGCCGCCGCCCTGCATGTGCACCGCTCCACCCTCTACCAGCGCCTGCACCGCATCGAGGAGCTGACGGGTCTGCGCCTCGACCATGGTGACGACCGGCTGGCCGCCCATCTGGGCCTGAAGATGGCCCAGCTCAGCGTGCCGCTGCCGGCCGAGGGCGGAGATTTCGGTGCGTCGGGGTGAGAGGTCGGGGCGCGCCGCACGGCCGGTGCCGTCGTGATCACACTCCTGCCTCGGATGCGGGGGCCGCAGCGCCGATGTAGGCGCGGATCACGGCCTCGTCCCGGCGGATGTGTTCCGGGGTGCCGACCGCGATCAGCGCTCCCTCGTGGAGCACGTAGACGCGGTCGCAGATGTCCAGGACCAGGGCGAGGTCGTGTTCGATCAGGACGACGCCGATGCCTTGCGCCGCGACGGAGGTGAGGCGTGCGCCGAGGGCCCGGCTTTCGGCACTGTCGAGGCCGGCCGCGGGTTCGTCGCTGAGCACCACGCTGGGCCGGCCGGCGAGGGCCCGGGCGAGGCCGACGAGCTTGCGGTGGCCCGCACTGATCTGTGCCGGGCGCTTGGCGGCGAGGTCCTCGATGCCGAGCAGCCGCATCGCCCACGCGGCATCGGCATCGGCGGCTGCGCCGCGCGCGGGTGTGCCGGAGCGGCGTTCCGCGACGCGGACATTGTCGAAGACGTTCAGGTCGTCGAAGAGCTCCGCGGCCTGCCATGTTCTGCTCAGACCGGCACGGTGGCGGCGGTGCGGCCCGCTGCCGGTGAGGGCGTGATCTCCGAGTTCGACCGATCCCTCGCAGCGGGCGAAGCCGGTCAGCGCGTCGAGCAGGGAGGTCTTGCCCGCGCCGTTCGGGCCGATCAGCCCGACGATCTCGCCCGGGCAGACGTCGAGGGAGACCCCTTGGACCGCGACGACACCGCCGTAGCGGACGGTGATGTCGCGCGCCGTCAGGCGGACGCGCGCCGAGGGACGCACCTCCGTGTCGGGCAAAGTGATCGTCGGCTCGCTCTTCGGTGTGTTCGGGCGGAGTCTGCGGCGCAGTGCTTCGAGCGACACGCGGGTGCCTTCGCTGGCACCGTGGGGGTACTGGACGGCCATCGTGATCAGTCCGATGGCCGCGAGCGTCGTGTACACCGAGGCGAAGTCGCCCTGGGAGTGTGAGCTCCACAGGAAGTTGCCCCAGACGTAGAGCAGCCCGCCGGGGGCGATGGCACCGGCGTACAAAGCACCGCCGACCCCGGTGATGCCGCCGATGTAGGCGTAGACGAGCAGGGAGATGCCGACGAACACGTCGAAGGCACTGGCCGAGACGGCCTGGCCGTTGTAGGCGAGCAGTCCGCCGCCGATGCCCGCGATGAACCCGGAGACGGCAAGGGCCAGGGTCTTGGTGCGTACGACGTCGATGCCGACTCCGGCGGCGGCCCGCTCGTTGCCGCGCACCGCCAAAAACGTGCGGCCGACTCCGCTGCCGATGAGCCGGGCCACCGCGGCGCACACCACCGTCATCACCGCGAGCACGGCCAGGACGAAGGGCAGCCGTCCGATGTCCATGCCCGTCTGCGGGCCCAGGTCGAGCGGGCCGACGCGGGGCGGCTCGACGGTGCTCGACTGCGCGTTGTTGAGCACCAGTGACTGCACGGCGACGGCGCCCGCGAAGGTGATCACCGCCAGTTGTGCGCCCCGTACCCGCAGCGCGGGAAGGGTGATGACCACCGCGACGGCGGCCGACAGGAGGCCCGCGAGCACCAGGCCGACCGGGAACGGCCAGGTGTCCAGGTAGGTGGCCAGCGCGAACGCGGCGATGGCGGCGACGGCGAGCTGGCCGAGCGAGATCTGCCCGGTCAGTCCGACGAGCACGACCAGGGAGCAGGCGAGGACCGCGAACACCATGCTGGTGGTCAGGCCAAGGCGCAGGGTGGGAGTCAGGAAGCAGGCGAGGATGGCAAGGGCCGCGCCCACCACGGCGAGCGTGCGCGGCCGCATCGGCGGCGGCACCCTGGGCAGTGCGTCGAGCACGAGGCCCGCGCGGGTGGGCAGGGTGTGGCCGCGCAGCGCGAGCACGGCGATGACGACGAGAAGGGGCAGGGCGTCGGTGACGCCGGCGGTGGACAGCCACGACGGCCACCAGGTCTTCGTCGTGACGAACGAGAGCAGCCCCTGCGCCATGCCCAGGGCCAGGCCGGCCAGGGCGGCGGGCACCACGTGCACGAGGCGGCCGCAGAGCATGGCGGTGAGTCCGGGGGCGACGAGGAGGGCCACGGACAGCGGGTTCAGCGGGCTCACGGACGCGGCGGCGATCATCACCGCCGTCGTCAGGACGACTCCGGCCGTCACGTTGAGCGTCGCGAGCCACGTCGGTGACCAGCGGCTGAGGGTGAGCGCGGCCTCGTCCTCGCGCAGCGCCCTGGTCGCGAGGCCGACCGGTGTCCTGCGGTAGACCACGGCCATGCCGCCCGCGAGCACCAGCACCAGGCCCGCCATCCACAGCCGGTCCTCGGGGAAGTCGAGGCCAGCGAAGTGAATCTGCCGGCCGGTGAACAACGGCGGTACGGTACGGGAGCCGCTCCCGAAGCACCGCGTCAACAGCGTCTGGAACAGGGTCAGCAGACCCAGCGAGGCCACGATCTTGGCCACCAGGGGTGCCCGGCGCAGCGGGCGGAAGACCAGCAGGTGCATCCCCGCGCCGAGGGCGGCGGTCAGCAGCAGCGCGAGGAGCAGCGCCGCCCCTGTCTGCCGCGGGCCGCCCAGCGGGATGTGGGGGTCCACCAGGACGACCGGCACCACCAGGTCGCCGGTCCGGCGCAGTTCGTCGTAGGCGAAGGCGCCCCAGAGCGCCACTGGGGCGTGGGCGAAGTTGATGACGCCGGTGCCCTTGTAGGTCATCACCAGGCCCATGCCCAGTGCGGCGGCCACAGCGCCCGCGCCGAGGCCGAGGACGGCGAAGACGAGGTACTGGTCCACGGCGGCCTACTTCCTGTCGAGGAGCGTGCCGAGGTGGAGTGGTCTGCCGCCGACGAGGGTCTGGGTGCCGTCGGCGCGGGTCTCCAGGACGATGATGTCTTGGCCGCAGTTGGCTCCGGGCATCAGCTTCGCCGTGCAGTCCTTCGCTGTGCCGAGGACCTGGCGTCCCTTGTACGAGGCCATCGC
Organism: Streptomyces flavofungini; assembly: GCF_041028215.1. GTDB lineage: Bacteria > Actinomycetota > Actinomycetes > Streptomycetales > Streptomycetaceae > Streptomyces > Streptomyces flavofungini_B. The sequence continues at coordinate 35,685 of NZ_JASKYR010000009.1, read as the reverse complement.
CTCGCCGATTGATTCTTGCGTGATGTCGCCGTCGATGCCCTTGAGGATGCGGGCGAAGGTCATCACGGTGGAGTAGCCGTACGCCGCGTGGGCGGACTCCAGGTGCTTCTGTGCTCCCGCGGCTTTCGCGGCGGCCTCGTAGGTGTCGAACTCCCGCTTGAGGCGGCCGTCGTACTGCTCGGCCGCGGCGCGCGCGCTCAGGGGGAAGAGCGCCGGTGTGGTCTTGACGCCCGCGGCCTGCGGCCCGAGCGCCTTGATGAACTGGGTGCACTCTGCGGCGATCAGTTCGCCCTTCCAGTTCAGCGACTTGGCCGTGCGGATGGCGTTGGTGCAGTCGTTCTCGCCGAACGAGAAGATGAGTCCGTCCGCGTGGGTGGTCCTGGCGGCGTTGACGGCGGCGGTGACGTCGGGGTTGGCCGGTGCGACCAGCGACAGGGTGAGCCGCACGTCCGATGTCGCCGCGCTGGTCCTGATCCCGTCGAACGCCTTCTTGATGCCGGGTCCGGCGTTGGGCAGCACGAAGACGCCCTTGCTGACCCCCATCCGCTTGTGCAGGGGGCCGGTCACCGCGATGGCCGCGGCGGGCGGTGTGGCCAGAATGGTGTTGGCCGGGTCGCCGGTGACCGCCGCTGTTCCCGCGGTGCCGAAGACGCGCAGTCCGGCCCTCTTGAAGAGCGGCTGTGCGGAGTCCAGCCCGGCGTCGTTGCCGTTGAGGACGGTCAGGACCTTCTTGCCGATGAGTTCGCCGGCGCACTTCGTGGAGGTGGCCGGGGTGCCGTCGGTCGCGCACGTCTCCAGCTTCAGGGGGCGCCCGCCGATGCCGCCGTGGCCGTTGACCCAGTCCGCCGCGGCCTTGGCCGTGGCGGTGATCTCGGGCCGTGCGACGTTGCCGCTGTCGGTGTTCACGAAGCCGACGGAGATCGGTTCACCGGTCGCCTTGTCGGGCCCGTTCGCGCCGCCTGTTGCCGGCTCGGAGCCGCCGCAGCCGGCGAGGAGCACCGTGGCCGCGGCGAGCACGAGGGCGGCCCGTCCCCTTCTTTGCGCATGTGTTCCCATGGTCAACGTCCTCCTGGCGCTCGGCCGGTGCGGGGTAGCGGTTCCCGGCCATGAAAGTGGCAGGCCCCTCTCTTCGGCCCCCGACAGAAGTCGGGCATCGACCGGCGCATCCGCGACGGACGACGGATCGCGGTCCCCGCGCCGTCGGCGGTTGTCGTCCGGCCACGCCGAAACGCGCGACATCCGTCGCTCGCCGGGCCGCGGCGCGTCCCGCACGCTGGTATCTGCACCTACCGTGCGGGCACGCGGCCGACGGCTGCACTGGTCCTGGCGTGCTCCGCCCGAAGTTCACCCAGCCCAGCAGGAGGCTCGATGATCACGTTGCGATGCGGCCGGAAGGTCCAGTTCGAGGAGTACGGCGATCCCGCGGGCACTCCCGCGCTCTGGTTCCACGGAGCGGCGTCCAGCAGGCTGGAGGGCGGATTCCTCGACGCGCCCGCCCGCGAGTGCGGGCTGCGCCTGATCTCCCTCGACCGCCCCGGTGTGGGCGGTTCGGACCCACTGCCCGGCCGGACCGTCACCGACTACGCCGATGACGTGGCCGAGGTGCTCGACACCCTCGGACTCGAACAGACGGCGGTGGGCGGGCTGAGCAACGGCGGCATGTACGCCATGGCCATCGCCTCCCGCCTCCCCGACCGCGTGGTGCGCGTGGTCCCGCTCAACCCGACGACGCCGGTGGCCGACAGTGCGGCGAGGGCGGCACTGGCCCGCAAGGGACGCTTGGCCTACGCGCTCATGAAGCGCAACCCGGAGCTGGCGGTCAAGGGGGCGGCCAGGACGGCGTCGCCGGGCAGGTTCACGGCGGCTCTCGTCCGTTTCACCAGTCCGGACTCCCCCTGGCTGGAAGATCCGGTCAGGGCCGCCGCCTGGGCGGCGAACACCGCGGAGGTGGGCCGCCAGCCGGACAACGGCTACCTGACTCTGGAATGCACCCAGGCCACCGCTCCGTGGGGCTTCGACCACCGGGCCGTCTCCCAGCCCGTCGCGCTGGTAAGCGGTCACAAGGACTCCGGTCTCGGCTACGCGAGAGTCTGGGCGCGGGAGCTGCCGCAGGGACGCCTGGTCGTCCTGCCCGGCGGACACACCAACATCCTCGCCCCGACCGTCGCCCGCAGGGTCGTCGAGCTGCTGTGCGGCCGCCCGTGAGGTGGCGCGCCACCCGCTGGGCACGGGGCGCATGACGAGTGCGGGCCCGGACCGTCGGTGACGGTCCGGGCCCGCGGGGCTTGAGTGCTCAGTATCCGTTCGCCTGCCCCTCCCGCCGCGGGCCCGTGCACGCGGCGAGTGTTCCGTCGTCGGAGCGCCAGGCCATCTGGTAGGTGCCCATGTGGTAGTCGTAGGCGGGCAGCGGGTTGGCAAGGACGCCCAGTCGCGCCAGCCCTTCGCCGACTCCGGGGGCGAGCCGCGCCTCCACCGAGATCGTGTGGTCCTGCGCGTACGGCAGGCAGCGCGGGGCGTCGTCGGCGGCGTAGGGGTCCATCCCGTAGTCGAGGATGTTGGAGAGCACCTGCGGCACCGTGCAGTGGACGTTGCCGGGCGATCCGAGGGACAGCCACGGTGTGCCGTCGCGCAGCACCATGGTGTTCGACAGCGTCGAGCGCATGCGCCCGCCGCCCGTCGCCCAGCCCTCGAACGGCGAGTCGAGCCCGTTCATCCAGTGGCTGCCGACCATCGGTACGCCTCCGACGACCTCGCCGGGGATGCCGCCGCTCTGCAGCGTGTTCATGATCTGCACCCAGTTGCCGCGCTCGTCGACGATCGCCAGCTCGCAGCTGCCCGCGGGCTGCTTCGATGCCCCCGACGCGGCCATCGCCGGTATGCCGCGGGTGAGGCGCACATGCTCGGTGAGGTCGACCTTGGCCTTGGCGTTGCGCAGGACCGCGGCGAACCCCTTGATCATCTCACGTGCGGTCAGGGCTTCGGTCGGGTCGTCGAACAGCAGGGGGTCGTTGAGCAGCCCGGTCTCGGCGGCGGCGCGGCGCAGCGCGTGGGCGAGGTAGTACAGCGCTTCCGCGTTCTGCGACCAGTGGCCGATCGAGGGGACGTCGAGCTCGTCCAGGATGCCGAGCACGATCTGGCAGAAGACGCCTTGCCGCTCGGGGACGGACTGCTGCACCACGGTGTGGCCCTTGTGCTCCCAGCGGTGCCCGGCCGCCCAGCGCGGCGGGATCGCGGTCAGGTGCTCCAGCTTCACCGGCCAGCCCAGGTCATTGCCGCGGCGCACGAAGTCCTGTGCCCACGTGCCGGTCAGGAAGTGATCCGGCCCTTCGGCGGCGAGAGCGCGCATCGTCCGGGCGAGTTCGGCCGATGCCCAGCGGTCGCCGACCTGCGGCAGGTGCCCGTCCGGTGTGAAGTGCTCGCGGCCGGACTCGGTGTAGAGGAAGAAGTCGGCCGTCTGCGCCAGCACCAGGTGCTCGAACGACGTGACGACATGGCCTTCCTCGGCCCAGTGGACGGCGGGCGCGCAGAGCTTGTCCCAGGGCTGGGTCGCGAAGCGCTCGTACAGCGCCTTCATGCCGGGCATGAATCCGGGCACGACGGCCCGCGGGGTGCCCGGCACCTGCGCGTACAGGCCCTTGCCCGCGGGGACGGGAGCGAACGGGGCGAGGCCGGGGACGATGGTGCCCATGCTGTTCAGCTCGGCGATCTCGCCGGTCGCGGCGTCGTGCACGAGCGCGGTGACCGTGCCCGTGTGGTTCGTCATGTCCTGCTGGACGACCGCCTGGACCAGGCAGCCCGCGATCGCCGCGTCGACGGCGTTGCCGCCGGCGCGCAGGGTGTCGAGCATCGTCTCGGTGACCACGGTGTGCTGGCTGGAGGCGACGGCGCGCTTGCCGGTGACGGGTGTCTTGGGGCCCACCCGGCCGAGGTCGTGCACGGAGGTGAAGCTGGTCATGGTCCTCCTCAGATGGCGTCGGCCCGCGGCAGCAGGTGCTCGACGAAGTAGTCCCACATGACGGTCCTGGTGTAGGGCGTCGTCACGGAGTAGTGGTCGCCGCCCGGCCAGACCTTGAGGTCGAAGGGCAGGTCCGCCGCCATCAGGCTGCGGATGAGGGCGAAGGTGTGGTCCATGGTGGCGTTCGCGTCGTGGTCGGCGGTGAGCAGGAGGAGCTTGCCGCGCAGGCGGTCGGCGAGGTGCAGGTTGCCGAGGTCGCGCAGGGCGGCGGGGTCGTGCTCCTCGTGGTCGCCGAGGAACCAGTTCCAGCTTCCCTTGGCCATCTTCGGCGCGTCGTGCACCCCGCAGGAGCTGACGGCGACCTTGAAGACGTCGGGGAAGTACAGCATCGAGCGCACCGAGTTGTAGCCGCCGTAGGAGTGCCCGGTGACGCCCACGCGGTCGAGGTCGAGCGGGTACCGCTCGGCCAGCGCGCGCAGCGCGGTCACATGGTCGGCGAGGCCGCGCGGTTCGGCGGGCGCGCCATGGGTGTACTGGCGGAAGGCGCGGTCGCGGCCCGGGGTGCCGCGGCCGTCCATGACGAGGGTGGCGAAGCCGAGCGCCGCGTAGGCCGCGCCCTGCTGCTGCCAGGAGGAGTTGCTGCCCCCGCTGAGCCAGCCGGTCGGCTGTGCGACGACCTGGTAGCCCGCGTACATCAGGTCGATCACCGGCACCCGGGTGTCCGGCGGGATGCCGGCGGGCAGGGTGAGCAGGCCCCAGAGCCGGCTCTCGCCGTCGTCGGCGGTGACGTGGAACTGCTGGGGGACGGTGTACCCGGCATCGAGCAGGGCGGTGACGTCGGTGCGCTCCAGTCGGCCCGCCACCGTCCCGTCCCGGGTGTCGCGCAGCAGGATTCGCGGGGGGTCGGACACCGTGGAGACCCGGTCGACGAACCAGCGTCCGCTGGGGCTGAGCGAACTGGTGGCGGTGGCGCCGAAGAGGGTGGCGAGGAGCTGCGGCACGGGTGTGATCAGCTCGTGGTCGGCGGGTTCGGGGGTCAGCAGCACCTGGCCGCCGCCGTCCAGGTCGGCCCGGTAGACCTTGCGCCAGTAGGGGTTGTCGCCGTTGTCGCCGCAGCCCGCGGTGAACACGATCTCGCGGCGCTGCTCGTCCACGTGCAGGATGTCGCGCACGACGAGGTCGCCGCTGGTGATCGGGGAGAGCCGCGCGCCGGTCGTGAGGTCGTGGCGGTAGAGGTGGCCGAAGCCGTCGGCCTGCGAGAACCAGATGACCTCCTCCGACTTCGGCAGGACCCGGATCAGGGGCAGGCAGTACAGGTGGGTGTTGGGCTCGTAGATCGGGTGGGCCGTCTCGGAGAGCATCACCCGCCGCTCGCCGGTCTTGACGTCGACGCCCACCAGCGAGGCGGTGGGTGACCCGGCGCTGTGCCGGAGCAGGTACACCGTCTGCTCGTCCGAGGACCAGGTGACGGTGGCGGGGCCATTGGTCATGACGTTGGCGAGCAGGTCGTCGTCGGCGGTGACCACGGTGCGGGAGCCGGTCTCCAGGTCGATGAAGGCCAGTTCGGCCGTGCCGGTCCGCTCCTCGTCCTCGTGGAGGTAGCGGAAGGGCCGCAGCTTCGGCCGCGCCCGGTCGGGCGGGAGCTGGTCGACGAAGGGGTGCTCGGGTACGTCGCGTTCGTCGACCCGCAGGGCCATCACGAGCCGTCCCGAGGGCGAGAAGCAGGCCAGGGCGGGTGGCAGGGGGCGGTCGCCGCGGGCCAGCGGCAGCATGGCGTGGGTGTAGTCGGGCACCGCGCCCCAGGCGTGGAACGGCTCGCCGTCGGTGGTCAGCGGCCGTTCCATGCCGGTCGTGGTCTCGCGCAGCCACAGGTCGTGGTCGCGGAGGAACAGCACGCGCGTGCCGTCGGGGCCCGGCAGCACGGCGGGGTCCGGGCCGGGGGCGGTGGTGTCGCCTGCCGGGCTCAGCAGTGCGGTGCGGCCGTCGAGCAGGCCGACGCGGACGCGGTCCCCCGCGGACTCGTACAGGACCACCGGTGTGGCTTCGAGGTCGACGGGTCCTTCGAGGACGGCGGCGAGCCGGGCGGTGATCGCGGCCTGGTCGAAGAGTGGTTCGCGGTGGAAGCCTTCGGGGTCGACGAGGACGTACTCGTGGCCGCCGCCGTCGGCGTCGCGGCGGTACCAGAAGCGGTCGCCCTCTCCGGTCCAGTGCGGCACGACGGTGTTGTTCCGCATCAGCCCGAGGAGCTTCTCCGGTACGAGGGCGTGTGCTCTGCGGTAGGCCTCCGACAGGTCGGACGGCGGGTACGGCATGGTCACCTCCGGGGGTGGAAAATCGACGGCCGGGCTTCGGTGGGTCAGCGGCGGTCCTTCACGATGCGGCCGGCCTGCACCACGAGGGGGATGCGTTCGGGGTCGTCGAAGGCCGACGGGTCGGCCAGCGGGTCGGCGGAGAACACCGTGAGGTCGGCGATCCTGCCGGGCTCGACGGTGCCGACCTCGTCGTCGATGCGCAGGACGCGGGCGTTGTCCCGGGTGGCGGACACCAGCGCCCGCATGGGTGTCTCGATCTTGGAGCGGAGTACCAGTTCGTTGCCGCGATGCTCCTGCCGCGGGCCGATGAGGTCGGAGCCGGAGCCGATCAGGACCCCGGCAGCGCGGCCGGCGAGGATCGCCCGGCGCTGGCCCTCCAGTGCGTCACCGACGCGTTCGCCGATGTGCGCGGGCAGGCCCGCCTCGGTGGCGTCGGCCAGCAGCGCGTGACAGACCGACAGCGTCGGTACGTGGGCGACTCCGCGGGCCGCCATCAGCGCCGCCATCTCCTCGTCGATGCCCGTGCCGTGCTCGACGCAGGTGGCACCGGCCTCGACGGCGGTGCGAAGCCCCCGGTTGTTGTGCGCGTGCACGGTCACATAGGTGCTGCGCGCGGCGGCTTCGGCGACGGCCGCGGCGATCTCGTCGTGGCCGAACTGCGTGTCGGTGAGGTCGTCGTAGTGCGAGACCACTCCCCCGGTCACGCACATCTTCAAGAAGCCCGCCCCGCGGCGGAAGGCCTCGCGGGCGCTCTTGCGTACCTCGTCGGGTCCGTCGCACACCAGTGACTGCGCGGCGAGACCGGGCAGATGGTGGGAGCTCCAGGCGGCCGGGTCCTCCCATGCCGCGCCGAGATAGCCGTGCCCGCCGGTCTGGGCGAGCAGTGGCCCGCAGTGCAGGATGCGCGGCCCGGGGACCTTGCCGCCGGCCACGACGTCGGCGATGCCGCGGTCGACGCCGCCGGTGTCGCGCACCGTGGTGAACCCCGATTCCAGCGTCTGCCGGCAGTTGGCGAACATGTCCGCGGCCAGTTCGGCGGCGGACAGCTCGAAGGTGCCCGCGCGGCCGAGGTCGCTGGACAGGCCCAGGTGTACGTGTGCGTCGATGAGGCCGGGGGTGAGCACCAGACCGGTGAGGTCGACGACCTCCGCGCCGGGCGGCGGCGCGCCGCCGAGGGCCACGATCCGCCCGTTCTCGATGTGCACGTTCTGGCCGGGCACGGGATCGGAGCCCGTGCCGTCGACAACGGTCGCCCCGGTCAGCCACATATGACGCCACTCCTTCGTGCCGCTTCGCCGCGCACCTCTCACTCTGCTGCGCTCCGGCGACCGGGGACCAGCGGCAATCGTCGCGCGCCCCACCGGGCGTGACGCGACATCCGTCGACACGGGCGATGTCTGGACCCTGCACGTATCACCGGCTCACAGGGAACCCTTTCGCTCACCGGGGTCTCTACGTATCTGTATGGCTGTTCCCCATGAAAGGAGTTGTTCCGCATGGCGCGTCGCATTCGCGTAATGCTGCTGACCGCCCTGGCGCTGGTCGTGAGTTCGGTGATGGCGTCCGCTCCGGCCTCCGCCGTCATCGGCGGATCGAAGAGCACCTACGGCCCCTGGGCCGTGCGCATGCTCGTCGACGGCGAACCGGCGTGCACCGGGACGGCGGTCGCCCGCCAGTGGATCCTCACCGCCTCGCACTGCTTCTACGAGCAGGCCGAGCCGGTCCCCGACAAGCGGATCTCCTTCCGGGTGGGCAACCTCGACATGCGCCGGGGCAAGACGGTGCACCCCATCCCCCGCAAGCGCGTGGGCAGCGCGCACGCCGACATGATGCTCATCAAGGTCGACCCGATGAACGTCAGGACGGCACGCCTGTCCAGCATCTTTCCCGGCGCGGTCGAGGAGTGGGCCGTCTGCGTCATGAGCTCAGCTTAGACGATTCGCTCAATAATCGATTATTCACGCTACCGTCGATTCTGAGATGGATGAGGACGTCCTCGTCCGCGAAGAAGGCACTGCTGCGTCCGCCAACGGATTTCCGCCACCGGCGTCACCGCCGACGCCACACCGGCCCGACAGCGCCACCCGGCTCCCGGAGACATTATGCCCCTGCACCTCGAAGCCCTGTCCGACTCCGCTCCTGCCGGCGGCCTGCCCGGCCTGGCCGCCGTCCGCGAGGTCGGCCGCGCCGTCAGCGCCGCCCACCTGTTCATCTACCTCGTCCCCGAAACCGCCCAGGCGGCGGCCGAGCTCGGTGTGACCGGCCGCGGGCCGGCCTACCTGGCCTTCAGGTCGGCCGCGATGAGCGCCGTCCCCTGGCAGGTGACGCTTGCGGCCTTCTACAACTTCAGCCCGCGGGCGGTGCGGACCATGGAGGGCGTGTGGGACGCCGCGCCGCCCGAGCGGTGGCAGGCCGCCCGCTTCGCCGCCGCCGCCGGACGGGCGATGCGGCGTGTCGGGCCTGCACCTCACGGACGACCACCTCGCCGAGGCGCGCGCTCATAGACCCGGCCGTCACCGAGGCCGACTACGCCGGCAAGGTGCTCGCCGCCGCGAACGCCTCGGTCGCGCTGCCCGCCGACCCGCTCGTCGCCGGCCTCGGGCTGTGCGACTGCCTGGTCCTGCACACCGCGAGCGGGGGCCTTCCGGCGCCTCTCGCGCGGGCCACCCGCCAGTGGGACGACGAGGAGTGGGACGCGGCGACGGAGCGCCTCGTCGCGCGGGGCTGGCTCGATTCCCACGGCGTGGTCACCGATGCCGGCCGTGCGGTGCGCGAGCGCATCGAGGCCGAGACGGACCAGCACTGTGCCGCGCTGTGGGCGCCCATCGGCGGCGCGGGCGCCCGCCGCTTCGCCTCGCTCATCGCCCCGAACTCCGAGACGTTCACCGCGGCGGGCACATTCGACGCCGTCCGGTGACGCAAGTCCTCATCGCGTGCGTGCGCGGGGCGTTGATGTCCGACACCGGTTGCGTCCCGGCCGGGTGATGGCCGACACCCGTCGGGGGCCCGTGGCCGGGCATCGCCGCTTACATGGTCGTGAAACCGACCTCGCGGGCTGATGGCCAGGAGGGCACGATCATGAGAACACCCCCTGCGAAAAGCGGAAGGGCCCTCCTCGCGGTCATCGCGGCGATGGCCGTGCTCGCCGGCTGCGGTGGCTCCGACGCGGCGACGGGCGCGGCGCGTGGGCCCGATCCGGCGACGGGAGAACCGATCTCCGTAGGCTTCCTCAGCTCCGACAGCGGCCATTTCGGCCAGCCCGCGGTCTCCGCGATGGCCAGGGCCGCGGCGGAGTGGATCAATGGCCGCGGGGGCATCGGCGGGCGTCCGCTCAAGCTTGAGGTGTGCTCGACCGACGGCACCCCGGCATCCTCGACGAAGTGCGCGACCGACCTCGTGGGCAAGAAGGTGCTGACCGTGCTCAACGGGAACGACGGCGGTCTGGACGCGGCACAGCCGATCCTCGCCGAGGCAGGGATACACATCTTCGGCAGCACGGGTACGCCACTGGTCAGCGCCGACCCCGGCAACACGGTCATGGGGACACCGCCCGCGGTGCAGCTGGCGGCGAACGGCCCCGTCCAGAAGCTGATGGGCATCCGCAAGGCCGTGTTCGTACTGCCGAACATCGGGTCCGAGATCAAGCGGGCCTTCGACGGGATCAAGGACGCTGCCGCCGCCTTCGGTGTCCGCCTCACCCTCTCGCTCGTCGCCCCGGCCAACCCGGACATCACCGCCGCCGTGAACGCCGCCAAGGCCACTGACGCGGACGGCCTGGTCTTCTCATTCACGGAGAGCGACTGCACCAACGCCATCGGGACGGCCAGGGCACTCAAGTGGGCCGGAAGCATCGTCGGCAGCAACTGCACCAGGTTCATCAAGGACCTCGGGCCGCAGGCCGCCGGGGTCAAGACCATGTCCTCGCTCTTCCCCTTCGGCTCGCGTGCCTCGGCGGAGAAGTACGACAGCCGGTTGAAGGCCGAGTTCGACGACTACGAGGCGGCCGCCGAGGCCGCTGGGGCGAGGAAGTACCTCGACGACGGGTTCGCGACGTCCGGCTACTCCACCGTCATGACGTTCGCCAAGATCCTGCGGACCATCGACGGAAGGGTCACCCGCGCCTCCGCCGCCCGGGCCATGGCCTCGTTCAAGGGGCGGCAGGTCCTGGGTACGCCGCAGAACTGCGCGGCGAAGCTGCTGCCCGGTGCGAACTGCGGGCGTCACCTGATCGCCCTGGAGGCCCACGCCGACGGCACCCAGACCCTCGTGGGCGGCAAGCCCCTTGATGTCGGCGCGCTCATGGGCGGGAGGTGAGCCGCCGTGGACCAGTACCTCGTCTTCGCGGTCCTCGGTCTCGGTGCGGGCGCCGTGGCGGCCGCCCTGGGCATGGGCCTGGTGATGACCTACAAAGGCACCGGCGTCATCAACTTCGCCCATGCGCCGGTGGCCTTGTGGGGCGCGTTCGCGTGCGATGAACTGCGCAGGTCCGGCGACCTGGTCGTGCCTCTCGTACTGATTCCGGACCGCATCCCGCTGGGTGGCCCGCTGCCGCTGTGGGCGGCCTTCGTCACCGCCCTCGTCCTGGCCGCCGCGCTGGGCGCGGCCATGCATCTGCTGGTCTTCCGGCCGCTGCGCAAGGCCCCCCTGGTAGCGAAGATCATGGCCTCGCTTGGGCTGCTGACGCTCTTTCAGACGCTGTTGATCCGGAGCTTCGGCAGCGGCTCGCGCACCGCGCCGCCGCTGTTCACCACGCGGCAGATCCAGCTCGGCGGCCTCAGCGTGCCCGAGGACCGGCTCTGGACCGCCGGCCTGGTGCTGGCGCTCGCGGCGTGCGTGGCCCTGGTCTATCGCCGTACGGCGTTCGGTCTGGCCACCCGGGCGCTGCGTGAGGACGAGGTGTCGCTCACCCTCAGCCGCTGGTCGCCGACGTGGCTGGCCGCCGCCAACGTCATGGCGGCGGTGACGCTGACGACCGCGGTGATGATCGCCTCCGCCTCCGTCAGCCCCCTGAACCCGCTGTCGGTGAACCTCCTGATCGCACCGGGGCTCACGGTGATGCTCTGCGGGCGTCTGGTCCATGTCGTCCCGGCCGCCCTGACCGGCCTGGCGCTGGGCATGGTGCAGGGGCTGCTGTCGTTCGTCACGACCAAGACGTGGTGGCCGACATGGCTCTCCACCGGAGGCGCCACCGACGCCGTGCCGCTCATCGTCATCATCTGCGTCCTGGTGATGCGCGGCCGCACCCTTCCGACGCGCGCGGGCGTCGTGCTGGACGCCCTGCCCCGAGTGCCTCCGCCGATGCGGCTGCGCACCCTGGCCGTCGTGGGCGCCGCTGTCGCGGTGATCTCCGTCTTCCTCGGCCCCACGCTGCGCCTGGGGGTCACCACGAGCCTGGTGTTCACCGTGCTGTGCTGCTCCCTGGTGGTGCTCGTCGGACTGATCGGGCAGATCTCGCTCGGCCAGCTCGCCGTCGCGGCGATCGCCGCGTTCGCGCTGGCCAAGTACCTGGACTCCTGGCCCTTCCCCACCGGTCTGGTGCTCGCCGGTCTGGTGGCGGCCGCGGTCGCGGTGGTCGTCACCCTGCCGGCCCTGCGCGTGCGCGGCGCGCAGCTGGCGGTCATCACCTTCACGGGCGCCGTCGCGGTGCAGTCCCTCGTACTGGACGGCGCGCGGTCCAGCACGATCGAACCGCCGCGGATCGGGCCGCTCGACCTGGGCCCGCAGGCGGGCAGCCACGTCGGCCGACTGCCGTTCGTCCTCGCCGTCCTCGCCGTGGTGCTGCTGGTCTGCGCCGCGGTGTCCCGGATCATCGGCGGCAGGATGGGGCGCACGTTCCTGGCGGTCCGCAGCAACGAGCGCGCCGCCGCCAGTGTCGGCATCGACATCGTGCGCACCAAGACGCTGGCGCTCGCCGTCTCCGGGTTCATCGCGGGAATCGGCGGCGGGCTGCTCGCCTACAACAGCCGGGGCGTCGCGGCCAGCACCTTCGACGTGTTCCTCGGCGTCACCCTCCTGGTGTATGCCTACATCGGCGGCATCACGGGGGTCGGCGGCGCCCTGTACGCGGGTGCCATCGCGCCCGGCGGCGTGCTCTACATCTGGGGCAACTCCTTGTGGAACGTCGAGGCGGACAACGACTTCGCCTCGGTGTACACCACCGTCGCGGCCATCGGGCTCGTCACCATGGCCATCCAGTACCCGCACGGTGCCGGTGACGGCACGCGCCGGTCCCTCGCGGCGCTGCGGCGCAGGTTCCACCCGGCCGCCGGGGACGCCGAGGACGCCGGGCTCTCGGTGACCCTGCCGACGGGCCCCGTCGAACCGCCCGTGCAGGCTCACCTGACGGCGCGGGACATCACGGTCCGCTACGGCGGTGTCGTCGCCGTCGACCATGTCTCGCTCGACGTGGCACCGGGTGAGATCGTCGCGGTGATCGGTCCCAACGGTGCGGGGAAGACCTCCCTGCTCGACGCGCTGACCGGCTTCGCCCGCTGCGAGGGATCGGTCGAGCTGGGTGACCGGCCGTTGACCGGTCTGGCCCCGCACCGCCGCTACCGTGCCGGACTGAGCAGGACCTGGCAGGCCGGGGAACTCTTCGACGACTTGAACGTCTTCGACAACGTCCGCCTCGCGGAACGCCGTGCGGAACACCGTGCGAAACGCCGCTTTGGCACCCGCGCCGAAGGCGCCGCGGCGGACACCGACGCCGCCTGGGCCATGCGGTTGCTCGGCATCGAGAGCCTCGCCGCCCGGCGCCCGTCCCAGATCAGCGTCGGCCAGCGCAAAGTGGTGGCCCTCGCCAGGGCCCTGGCCGGGCGCCCCGGCGTGCTGCTCAGCGATGAACCGGCGGCCGGCCTGGACAGCTGGGAGAGCCAGAAGCTGGGCGAGCGCCTGCGGACGGTGGCGGCGCAGGGCATCGGCGTCGTCCTGATCGATCACGACCTGGCCCTGGTCCTGAGCATCTGCGACCGCGTGTACGTGCTGCACGAGGGGGCCGTGCTCGCGGCCGGGGCCCCGGAGGACATCCGGCGGCACGAGGCCGTCGTCCGCGCGTACATCGGCGCCGAGGCGCCCGCAACGGAGGCGAGTGTGTGATGGCGACGACCCTGGCCCTGGAACTCGACGGGCTGAGCGCGGGACACGGCCGCACCGCCGCCGTGCGGGAGCTCGACCTGCGGATCGCCGAGGGCCAGGTCGTGGCCCTGCTCGGCCCCAACGGAGCGGGCAAGACAACCACCCTGGACACCGTCTGCGGGCTGCTGACGCCGCTCGCGGGCCAGGTGAGGGTCTTCGGCCGCCCGGTGCGCGACCTGAGGGGAGCCGCACGCCGGGGCATGGCCTACGTCCCCGAACACCGCGGCCTCTTCCGAGAGCTCACCGTCGACGAGAACCTGCGCCTGCGTGCCCGCTCCCGCCAGGCGATCAACGCCGTGTACGAGCGTTTCGACGTGCTCGGCGCCTTGCGTGACCGGCGGGCCGGGCTGCTGTCGGGCGGTGAGCAGCAGCTTCTCGCGCTGGTCTGCGCGCTCAGCCTCAAGCCGAGGCTGCTGCTCATCGACGAGATGACGATGGGGCTCGCGCCGCTGGTGGTGCGCAGCCTCGTCGAGGTGGTCGCGTCGGTCGCCGCCGAGGGCGTCGCCGTGCTGTTCGTCGAACAGCATCTGCACATCGCGCTGGAACTGTGCGACCGGGCCTATGTGCTCAACCACGGGAAGTGCGTGCGCGAAGGGACCGGTCAGGAGCTGCGGCGCCGCGTCGGCGAACTCGCCTCACTCTACTTCGCCGAGGGCCCCTCCCTCGGCGGGCAGGGGTGAGGCGAGCTGCGTCATCTTCAGGCCGAGATGCGCGGCCAGCCGGTCGTCGCCGCTGGTCAGGTCGAGGCCCGTCAGCTCCTCGACCCGGCGCAGGCGCTGGTACAGCGTGGAGCGGTGGATGTGCAGCGCGGCGGCGGCCCGCTGCGCGTCTCCGGCGTGGTCGAGGTAGACCCGCAGCGTCTGGACCAGGACCTCGTTGCCGGGGCACGAGATGAGCAGGCGGCGCAGACCGGGGTGGATGCCCGCGGCCAGCTCCTCCGGCGTCATCTGCGCGAGCAGCGCGTAGACACCCAACTGCGGGTAGGCGGCCACCTGGCCGAGGGCTCCGGTGACGCGGGCGACGTCGGCCGCGGACATGGCCTCGCGGTAGGAGTCGCGGGCCTCCGACAGACGTGGACGCGAGCCGCCCACCCCCACCCAGGTCTGCGCCTCCTGGTCCGGGCCGAGTTCCGCCGCCAGCTTCGTGCGCAGGACGTCGGCCAGCTCGGCGACATGGGCGGCGATGCTCTCGGCGCGGGTCCTTGGCCAGGAGGTCAACAGCAGGGCGTGGTCCGGCCGGGTCAGTGTCAGGGCACGGGAGGGCGGCAGCCGCCGCCGGGTGTGGTCGACCGCCAGGTCCATGGCCAGCCGATACCGTTCGGACAGAGGCTCGGGATGCGCGTCGCCCACCACCGCCACCAGGGCCACCACGGGTCCGGCCACGGCGTGCCCCTCTTCGATGAGCGCGTCGATGGCCTGGGTCCGCAGGCGCTCGCCGTCGGACATCAGGTCGCGGATCAGTTCCCGCGCGTGGCTCATCGACACCTCGGCGGCCAGGCTGTCGCGGTGCAGGATGAGCGCGGCCTGCTGGGCGGTCTCCCCGAGCGCCTCGGCGGTGCGTGCCGGTACTGGTCCGTCGGAGGCCACCAGCCAGACGTAGCCCAGCAGCGCTCCGTTGTAGCGGATGGGCATGCCGATGCGTTCCACCGTCAGGCCGATCCCGGGGTTCGGTGTCACGGTGAAGAGGCCGGTGGCCCGTGCCGTCTCGCGTGTGGCGAGGTAGTGGGCGAGGGCGGGGGGCACCTCACGGTGCATGATCGAGTGGACGCGCATGTCGTCGACCTCCCCGGTGTGCCCGTTGTAGGCGAGCAAGCGCAGATGGGCATCGTCGATGGCCACCGACCGCTCGAAGCGGGAACCGAACGCGTCGACCAGCTGCTGCAGATCAGAGATCACTTTCGCACGTTAAGTCAGGTTCGGGTGCCGGAGCAACGCAAGCGGCATCCGTCGTGCCGCGCGTGGCTGACACGCGACACCGGTCGTCCGTGACACACCCGATGCCGAGCAGCGGGCCCTCCTCGACACCGACGACCTGTACGAGGCCGCTCGGCTGCGGGCACACCGGCACGGGGGTGCGTCGCCCGTGGCCCGCGGACACCGTCCGGTGCTCAGCCGACCCGCGGGATGCGTTTCCTGCACGCAAGGAGAACGACCCCCACGACGGCGCCGATCAGCATCATCGCTACCGCCAGCATCCGCGTACTGGCATCGATCCCGGACCGGTCGCTGAGCCGGCCGGTGGCGAGGGTGAAGGCGGCTGCGGGAAGGTAGACGCTCATGCTCAGACAGGCGTTGGCCGCGGCACGGCGCTCGGGTGCTACCGAGGCGTTGAGCAGGGTGAAGGCCGAAAGCTGTCCCGCTCCCTGCCCCGCGCAGACGCAGACGCAGACGCAGACGCAGACGCAGACGGCGGCAGCGTAGAGGGCCACCGTGTCGTGAGTGGTGGCGGCGGTGAAGAGACTTGCCATGCCGACGAGTGTCCCGGCGACACTCGCGGACAGCGCGATCCGCACGGGCAGGAGGCGGGCCCCCCACTGCACCGCGGTGGCCGCTGCGAAAGCGACGAAGACGAGAGCACCTGTGGCCGAAGCTCCGGCGTCCGGGCGGAGGCTGTACAGCAGGGAGGGACTCAGAGCGAGGAAGAAGGAGCCGCCGACGAGCCCCGGCCCGTACACGGCGGCGCCCAGAGCGAGCTGTGCCACGTGCGGCCGCGGTACGCGCGGCAGCTGACGGAAACGCCCCTCGCCACGGGGGCGAACGGGCAGGGGCATTCTCACCGCGGCCACGAGTGAGGCGGCCAGCAGGACGAACGCCACGAGGAAGACGGCGATGACGGGATCACCGCTGAGGTCGGTGACCACTTCGGCCAGCAAGGGGCCGAGGCCAGAACCCAGCACGATGGCGCTGGAGGCGAGGAGGGCCGCGTCGGCTCGCCTGGTTCCGGAGAGATCGATGACAGCGGCGATGCCGCAGGAGACGATGGCTCCGACGCTGAGTCCGGTCAGCAGACGCGCGACGAGCAGCGTGACGATGTCGCCTGCCGTCATGAAGAGGACGCAACTGGCGAGGGGCGAGCACGAGGGCGGGCAGGAGCACGGGTTTGCGGCCGAGCCGGTCCGAAGCCGGGCCGCTGAAGAGCAGCGAGGTGAGCAGCCCGACGATGTAGACGACGAAGATCCAGGTGAGGGCGGTGTCGGAGAAGCCCATCCGCTGCTGCCAGACCGTGTACAGGGGGGTCGCTACGTTGGACAGGACGAAGAGCGACACGATCGGCAGGACCGACAGCCACATACAATAGGGCGGGACAGCGGTGACGTCTGGTGCGGCCTCGGGCGGGGTCCGCCGGGGCGCTCGGCCGCGGGCGGTGGAAAACATGGTGTCTCCGGGAGTCTGGAGGGCACTCGGCTGGGTCCTCGCATGGGTGCGGCTTCGTTCTCGCGTGTGTCCGGGCCGGTTCCCGCCGGGCGTGAGTTGAGGAACTGGCAGAGCCGTCGGGCGAAGGCCGCGGAGGCGGTTTCCGCGGGTGGGCGGCGGACGGAACGTTCGACCGGATGATGCGGGCCGCGCAGGCTCAGGCGGACGCGGCGGGCGCCGTCGCCTGGCTGGTGTCCGTCGACTCCACGATCCTCCGCACCCATCAGCACGCGGCGGGGGCTCGAGAAGGGGGCTCCGTGACCCAGCCCTCGGCCGGTCCGAGGCGGCCTGACTAGCAAGTTTCACGTGATCCGGGCCTTGAGCTGCTCGGAATCGTCAGGCCCTCCGATGCCGGACTCGCGCCAGACCTGGTCGCCCAGCACTTCGCTGAGGCACTGCTCAAGACGGCGGACCTGGGCGGCGAGACGGGCCGTGCGGGCGTTTGTGGCCGCGAGGTCGGGTCG
Source organism: Streptomyces flavofungini (assembly GCF_041028215.1). GTDB lineage: Bacteria > Actinomycetota > Actinomycetes > Streptomycetales > Streptomycetaceae > Streptomyces > Streptomyces flavofungini_B. The sequence goes on along the minus strand of NZ_JASKYR010000009.1, from coordinate 18,407 downwards.
GCGCAGGCCATCGGGACTTGGGCGCAGATGTTTCCTTCAGTGCTTTTCGTCAGAAAGCGTGGTTTACCTGCTGATGGCGCTCATGCGGCTGGTGGCGTGGGCAGGCTGGCGGAGAGGCCGGTAACGGCAACGGGCTGACACGAGCACGGCCCCATTCGCACACCGTGGCGGCCCGGGAAGGAGCGTCGCCATGAAGAGGCCTCCAGAGGACGAACCCAACCGTCAGCCTCAGATCGGCACTGCGAGCAGGGTTGGGACCGGCCCAGTCGGCGCGCGGATGGCCGCAGTCCCCTACGACGAAACCACCATGTGCGCCACGGCCGAAGGAACTTTCGCGCTCATGGGAATGACCTGGGACATTCTCCCGGGGGTATTCTTGCCCGCTCTGACCTATGGCACTGCCTTCTTCTCCCAGAACCTGCCGTATCCGCGCGGAGGGAGGTTCTTGGAGATGGGCTGCGGCGCGGGCGTCACGGCCGTGTGCGCGGGCCAGGCCGGCTGCGAGGACGTGCTTGCGGTGGACGTGGACCCGCAGGCTGTCGCCACCACCATGCGCAACGCGGCACGGCACGACGTCTTTCGGGTCAGGGGCAAGGCAGGCGATGTCTTCGCCGCGCTCGACGCGCAGGACGGCCCGTTCGACCTCATCTTCTGGGCCCTGCCCTACGAGAACGTACCAGCGGGGTCACCTGCCGCTTCCGCCGAAACTCGGTGTGTGCTCGATGTGGGCCACTACTGCTGCCTGACCTACCTCGCCGGCGCCCGCTGCCACCTGGCTCCCGGCGGCCGCCTGTTCCTCGGGCTCGGTGACATCTCCGATGAGAACGCTCTGCAGGCCCTCGCCGCCGAGCATGGCTACCACGCACGCCTGGCCGCCGCCGACCGGGGAGCTCCGGGTCAGGACATCGACGACGAGGTCGAACACCGGCTGTATGAGCTGTTGGCCCTCATCCCCCCGACCCGCTGACGAACGATACGTCCCCGCCATAGGCAGTCATTGCCCAGCACCTTCCGCATAGCGCCCGCCGACCGGGCGCACTCTTCCCGCCAGATTCGCTCCTGCCTGCGAAGACGCGGGATCACGCACACCATCCCGGAGAAGCGGGAGCAGGCCGGACACCAAGTCCGGCGTGGTTTGCTCGGCGGTCGCCCAACCGCGAGATGTATAAGCGCAGGCACGAAGTCGAGTGCCCGATCGGCCTTCTGAAACAGTCCACCATGTCCCTGACGGGACGCCTCGCCGGCGTGATAATCGGTAGTGCGGCTGACCGCCGACGCCGGTAGTGCCTTGCGAGATCGATCCCGCGAAACTGTCTGGTGACGGAGCTGGCCTGAGGGACCACGCGCTGTTGCCACGAGCACGCCGTTCAGAATTCCGACCGTCCCTTCCGCTCCCGGTCAGCCGCACCCGTGGCCGTCCGAGCGAGGGAGGAACGAGGTAGGAAACACATGGCGGATGCGGGGGTGATGTCACTCGCAGGGCGCGTCCAACGCTCGGGGATGTCCGAGACGCTCTGCGGCCCGGGGATGTGTTGCCGAGTGGTTAACGACACCATGTCGCGAGCAGCAAGGCCCTCGAACCGAGAAGATCCCACTCGGAAAAGAGTCCACGTAAATCTGCATTTCAAAGCCGCGTCTTGGCCGCCGACGGCACTCAGTAAGGCCGTGGACATCATCGTAAGCGTCTTGTTATCGTTAACTCGACCGTGGAGCCGAGCAAGGAGCAGATGTGTCCGCGTCCCGTTCGTACGACCCCTCCCCCTGTTACCGGCCGGTCGCCGGAGAGGTGGTGGTCGGCTGGCCGGCTGCGGTCGCAGACCTGCCTCCGAGTCCGCTGGTGCTGGCGGTGGACGGCCCCTCGGCCCTCGACTGGAACGCACTCGCGCATGGGCTCGCGGAGGCCGTGCGCTCAGTGGGTCGTCCCGTGGACCTGGTCGACGTCCGCGACCACTATGCGGAATCCGCCGGAGACCGGATGGCCGCCGCTCCCGTCCCCGCCGACGACCCGTTCTTCACCCCGCTGTCCACGGCGGAGGTCGCGGACCTGTTTGACACCCCTCCCCTGCTCGAACGTCCGGTGCGGGACGGCGTGGTGGTGGTGTTCGGTCCGGGCGCCTCGCTCAGCGGCCCCGACCTGCTGTGGTATGCGGACCTGCCGAAGCGGTACGCCGAGGCGGCCGTGTCGAAGGGCGAGCTGCCCGTCGGCGTCAATCTGGGGCGCCCCACCGAACCTGGTGACCTGGTGGGTCTCTTCTACACCGACTGGCCCGTGCTGGACCGGCATCGCGACGCGATCGCGGGACGCGTCGACCGGTGGATAGACGTGCAGGACCCGGCCGGCCCGGCCTCCCTGGGCGGTGCCGCGCTGCGCGGCACCCTCGCACACCTGGCCCGGCACCCCGTGCGTACCCGGCCCTACTTCAACTCCACCCCCTGGGGCGGCCAGTGGGCGGCGAGCGAGTTGGGCTTCACCCCGCAGGCCGGCAACACGGCCCTCGGCTATGAACTGATCGCGCCCGAGGCCGGAATCCTCGTCGGCGAGAAGGGCGGGGCCCAGGTCGAGGTGCCCTTCCAACTGCTCTGCGTCGAACACCCCGTGGACATGCTCGGTGAGGAGGTGCACCGCCGCTTCGGTACGTCCTTCCCGATCCGGTTCGACTATCTGGACACCATGGGCGGCGGCAACCTGTCGCTGCACCTGCACCCGCGCGAGCAGTACATGAGGGACGTCTTCGGCTGGCCGTACACTCAGCACGAGACGTACTACGTCACCGCGAGCCAGGACGGCGCCCGGGTGCTGCTCGGTCTCACCGAGGACGCGGACCTCGGCGCGATGCGGCGCCAGGTGGAGGACTCCGTCGAGAACGGCGACCCGATGCCCGTTGAGGACCACATCCAGTCGCACCCGGCGACGGTGGGCCAGCTGTTCATGATCCCGGCGGGCACACCGCACGCGTCCGGCGCGGGCAACCTCGTGCTCGAAGTGAGCGCGACCCCCTACCTGTATTCCCTGCGGTTGTACGACTGGTTGCGCAAGGACACGGCGGGCATGTCCCGGCCGCTGCCCTACGAGCACGGGTTCGCCAATCTGGACGGCGCGCGGCGCGGGGGCGACGTCACCAAGGAGCTCATCCAGCAGCCGCGTACGCTGCGCGCCGGGGAGGACTGGCGCGAGGAAGTCGTCGGTGCGCTGCCCGAGATGTTCTACGCGGTGCACCGCCTCGTCGTGGCGGAGGGCCGCCACATGCCCGATGACACCGCGGGCCGCTTCCACATCCTCAATGTCGTGGCGGGCGAGGGCATCGTCATCGAGACCCGCGACGGCCACGCGCACACCCTGGCCTTCGCAGAGACGATCACGGTCCCCGCCTCCGTCGGCGCGTACCGCGTCCGGGCTCTCGGCTCCCGTGAGGTGCGGGTCGTCAAGGCGCTGGTGGTCGAGCCATGACCGGGACGGCCGCCGGACCGGTGCCGGTGCCGGTGCTCGACATCGGGGGTACCCATGTCACCGCCGCGCTCGTAAACCTCGCCGAGGGCCGCGCGCTGCCCCGCACCGTGGTCCGCAGGCCGTTGAGCGCGGGAGCGGGAGCCGACGACATCCTCGACGCGATCGCCGTGGCGGCCCTGGCGCTGCCGGACGGGCATGGCCCGCACTGGGGCGTGGCGATGCCCGGCCCCTTCGACTACGTGAACGGCATCGGCCGCTTCACCGGGGTGGGGAAGTTCGAATCGCTGGACGGCGTCGATGTCCGGGCGGGCCTGTGCCGACGGCTGGCCGGCCGGTCCGCGCGGCTCCGCTTCCTCAACGACGCCGACGCGTTCGCCGTCGGGGAACACGGTGCGGGCGCCGCCGCGGGCCACGACCGCGCCCTCTGCCTGACCCTGGGCACGGGCGTGGGTTCCTCGTTCCTGGCCTCCGGCCGCCCCGTGCACACGGGCCCCCTCGTGCCGCCCGGTGGGCGCGTCCACCACCTGACGGTGCACGGCCGCCCGCTGGAGGACATCGTTTCGCGCCGTGGCATCCGCTCCCGCTACGCCGCCCTCGGCGCCGCGGGGAGCGACGAAGGCGTCCCCGACGTCCGTGAGATCGCGGCACGAGCCAGGATGGGCGACTCCGCCGCGGCACAGGCCATTCACTACGCTTTCGACGCGCTCGGCCGGGCCCTGGCTCCGTGGATCACCCGCTTCGAGGCCACCGCGGTGGTCCTCGGTGGCTCCATGGCCCGGTCGTGGGACCTGGTCCACCCCGCGCTCGGCACGGGGCTGACCTCGGTCGGCGGGCTGGACGTGCCCGTCGTACCGGCGCGGTGGCCCGAGGAGGCGCCCCTGCTCGGGGCCGCCCGCTGGGCGCGGGGTTCGCCGGACGCGCCATGGGGGCCGATGCACGGACGCGGCAAGACGGAGGAAGGGGCGGGGGAATGACCGCTCGCCCGGGCAGCGTGACGTCGTGGCGATGATGCACGCTGTCGGCAAGCTCGCGGACTTGGCCGCCGCCACGCCCGGACCGCGCGCAGTATCCGCCTCGCGGCGAGCGGCATGATCGGCGTCTTCGTCACCGGTCTCGTCCGAAGTGGAGGCGGCCCGTACCCGCCTTGGCAGGCTGCCGTTCGCCGCGTTGTTCCAGTCCGCCATCGAGCTGGCGGGCGGCGGGGTGCTCATCACCTCGGATCTGGCATGGTGCTACCGCCTGCGCAGGGACGACCTCACCCTGCTGCCAGAGACGAGGAAGGCGCCGCTCAAGCCGGACGGCTCCGGTTACGTCGAGGGTGAGACGCTGCGGCAACCCGGACTCGCCGAGCCCTGCGCCGCGTCGCCGACGACGGCGCCGGTCGGAGATGGCTGTGCTTCACCGGCTGGGCCACCTCGATGGCGGTGGGCGGCGACTCCGACGACCGGGCCTTGCCAGCAGGCGCTGCTGAACTTGCACGGCGTTCGGTTTGACGGTGACGTCAAGAGGCTTCGGAAGGCTCAGCCCATACCAGCGCAGCCGCCCGAGATCGAAGGCTTCACGCCACCGGCTGCGAGGTCCGAAACGATCAGTGGGACCTGCGCAGGCGGAGGGTGGCGATCTGGAAAGGGCGCAGCCGCAGACGGACCGCGTCGGCCTTGCGCTCGACCGACGGGCCGTTCGCGATGGGGCGTTCCAGCAGGTCAGTGGTGGTCACCGAGGCGAAGGGGAAGCTCGGGGTCAGGGTAGCGGCCGCCCGTCCGCCGTGGGCTTCATGGACACGCACCACGATGTCGCCGCTCCCGTCGTCGGCGAGCTTCAGCGCGCTGAGCACCACCGCGTCGTTGTCGAGGGTGACCAGCGGTTGCACCGGGCCCGCGCCGGTCACGCGCCGTTCCGGGAGGTTGATGCGGTGCCCCTCGCGTACCGCATCCCCTATGGCGGCTCCCGGCACGAGCGCGTAACCGAAGCGGTGCGACCCCTGGTCGGTCTCCGGGTCGGGGTAGCGGGGGGCGCGCAGCAGCGACAGGCGGACGGTGGTGGTGACGCCCGGGGCGCCGGCCGACTCCGCACCGGCGGGGCGGACGCCGCGGGTCACGTCGTGTCCGTACGTCGAGTCGTTGACGAGGGCGACGCCCCAGCCGGGCTCCTCCAGGTGAACGAAACGGTGGGCACATGCCTCGAACTTGGCGGCCTCCCATGTGGTGTTGGTGTGGGTGGGCCGGTAGAGGTGGCCGAACTGAGTCTCGGCGGCGTAGCGCTCGGCGTGCAGGTCGAGCGGGAAGGCCGCCTTGAGCAGCTTTTCCGTCTCGTGCCAGTCAACCTCGGTCTCGAAGTCCAGACGCCGCTGCGCGCGGGCGAGGGTCACCCGCTGCACCGCACGCGAGGCATTGAAGGTGCGGCTCACACGCACGGTGGCGCTGTTCTCGTCGGCGTCGAGCAGTATGTCCTCAGCACTGTCGAGATCGGTGACGGAGTTGCGGTAGAAGGCGTCCACGTCCCAGGCGTCCCACCGGTTGGGGAAGTCGGGGTGGAGCTGGAGGAGGTTGGCCGCCGTGCCGGGCGCCAGCGTCTCCCGGTCGCTTTCGCGGTCGTGGACCGAGACGACCAGGCCGCGCCCGTCGATCACGACGTGCAGGAGCCCGTTGTCCAGGACGAAGCCGCCGCCCTCGCGTGCGGCAGCCGTCACAGGCGCGCCGTCCACGGCCGCCGGGGCCAGCGCCCCGGCGGCCACGCCGGACCGGGCGTGGGGCGCGGCGTTGGCGGTCAGCACGGAGACGGCCGCGCCGGTGGCCGCTGCGGTCGTGGTTCCGGTCGGGGCTGTCAGTGCCGTCAGAGCCTCGCCGACGATGCCCTCCAGTTCCCGGGCCACGGCCGCGTACGTCTCCTGGGCCTCACGGTGCACCCAGGCGATGGAGGAACCGGGCAGGATGTCGTGGAACTGGTGCAGGAGCACCGTCTTCCAGAGGCGGTCAAGCGCCTCGTACGGGTAGGGGAAGCCCGCGCGTACGGCCGCCGTCGCCGCCCACAGCTCCGCCTCGCGCAGCAGGTGCTCGCTGCGGCGGTTGCCCTGCTTGGTGCCCGCCTGACTGGTGAGGGTGCCCCGGTGCAGCTCCAGGTACAGCTCGCCCACCCACACCGGCGCCTCTGGGTACTCCGCCTCGGCCTGCGCGAAGAAGGCGGCGGGGCTTTCCCAGGTGACGGTTGCCGAGCCTTCCAGGTCGCGCATCCGGGCGGCCCTGGCCACCATCTCGCGTGTCGTGCCGCCCCCGCCATCGCCCCAGCCGGTCGGGGCGAGGGAGCGGGTGGCCGCGCCCTTCTCGCGGAACGTACGGGCGGCATGGGCGATCTCGCTGCCCAGCATGGAGCAGTTGTAGGTATCAACGGGCGGGAAGTGGGTGAAGATCCGCGTGCCGTCGATGCCCTCCCAGTGGAAGGTGTGGTGCGGAAAGGTGTTGGTGCGGCTCCAGGAGATCTTCTGGGTGAGCAGCCACTTCGAGCCTGCCTCCTTGATGATCTGCGGGAGTCCGGCGGCGAAGCCGAAGGTGTCGGGCAGCCACACTTCGTCGTTCTCGATGCCGAATTCCTGCAGGAAGAACCGCTTCCCGTGGACGAACTGCCGTGCCATGGCCTCGGAGCCCGGCATGTTGGTGTCGGACTCCACCCACATGCCGCCGGTGGGGACAAACCGGCCCTCGGTCACCGCCTCCTGGACCTTCGCGTACACCTCGGGGCGGTGCTCCTTGATCCACGCGAACTGCTGCGCCTGGGACATCGCGAAGACGAACTCCGGGCAGTCATGGAGCATTGCGGTCATGTTGGAGGCGGTACGGGCCACCTTGCGCACGGTCTCGCGCAGCGGCCAGAGCCACGCGGAGTCTATGTGCGCGTGGCCGACCGCGCTGATGCGGTGAGCCGACGGTTCGGCGGGCGCGGCCAGTGCCCCGGACAGTTCCGTTCTGGCGGCGGTCGCGGTGCCGCCCACGTCCTGGAGGTCCAGGGCGTCCAGAGCGCGGCCGATGGCGCGCACCAGTGCCTGGCGGCGGGCGCCGTCGGCAGGCAGCTCGTGCATCAGCTCTCCGAGCACGTCCAGATCCTGGATGAGCTCCCACACCTCGGTGTCGAACACGGCGAGGTCCATCCGCCCGAGACGGTACTGCGGGTCGGTGCCGGCGGTCTTCCGGTCGCCCATCGGAGTCGGTCGGAATGCCTTCATGTCCAGCAACTCGGGGTTGGAGGCGGCTTCGAGATGCCATTCCACCCGTTCGCCGCCCCGGACCGGTGCGCCCACGCGTACCCAGGCGTTGCTCGGGTTGAGGCCCTTCACCGGTGTGCCGTCGGGCGTGTAGACGAGAGCCTCGCACTGGAAGCCCGGCCTGTCCACGTCGAAGCCCAGGTCGAGCACCGCCTCCACGGTCAGTCCGGCCCACTCCTGGGGCACTTCGCCGTGGACCTTGAACCATGTGGTGTCCCACGGCGCGCCCCAGAGGTCACCCACGGCAACCGGGGTGTGCACTGCCGCCAGGCCCTCGCCGACCGGCACCGGCTCTCCGGAGACGACCCATGCCTCGACCTCCAGCGGCACCGACGCTGGATAGAGGGCGGGGCGGATGCGCTCATCCAGGACGCGAGCCAGGCGGGCTTCGGTCAGTTCACGGTCGTTATGCATAGATGATGGTTTCCCATACGTGCGAGGGAGCAGGGCAAGGAGCGTGCGCTCAGCGCGTCAGCTTCAGACTGTTGACGAAGAAGCGCTGGGCCGCGAAGAACAGGGCGACGGTGGGCAGCGAGACGAGAAGCGCGCCGCCCAGTACCACGGGCGGACCCACCGAGGTATAAGTGCCCTGGAGTTCTGAGAGGGCTGCCATCACGGGCCGGATGTTGCGGCTGGTGCTGAGCGTGATGCCGAACAGCATGTCGTTCCAGACGGCGACGAACTGGAAGACGAAGGCGGCCACCATCGCGGACTTCGACAGCGGCAGGTGGATCTGCCAGAACAGCCGCCACCAAGAGGCACCGTCCATCCGCGCGGCCTCCACCACCTCACGGGGCAGCGTCATGGAGTAGTTGCGCATGATGAAGAACGCGAAGGGCACGGCGATGGCCGCGTACACGAGGATCAGTCCGAACTGGGTGTCGTACAGGTCGAGGTCCGCGTACCAGAGGAACAGCGGACGCAGGAACACCTGCAGCGGCAGCAGCGCCCCGGAGTAGATCAGCCAGAACCACAGCGTGCGACGGCGTACCGGCATGACGACCGCGGCGAAGGCGGCCAGCACGGCGAGGAAGACAGCGATCAGGGAACTGGTCGCCGAATACAGCAGGCTGTTGCCCATGGCCGGGCCGAGCCGCGCCCGGTCCCATGCCTGTTCCATGTTGTCGAACAGGGCGAATCCCTGCGGCCACCAATGCGGGCTGCCGCTGTACTCGCTCGCCGGCACCATCGCGTTGACCAGCACGAGCCAGGTCGGCACCGCCCACAGCAGGGCCAGGAGGATGAGGACGGTGTTCCGCAGGATGCGCCCGCGTGCCGCCGTCGGCGTCTTCTGCATGGTCAGTCGCCTTTCGCGTCGAGCTGGCGCCGGAGGTAGAGCCAGGAGGCCGCCAGGACGATCAGGGTGAGGGCCACCGCGATGGCGGCGCCCGCTCCGGGGTGCTGAAGCAGGAAGGTCTCCTGGTACATCGAGACGGCCAGGGTCTCCGTCGCCCGCCCAGGCCCGCCCCGGGTGAGCACCCAGATCAGGTCGAATGACTTGAGGCCGTTGGCCAGGCTCATCCCGATCACGATGATGGCCACGGGACGGAGCTGGGGCAGGACGACGTGGCGGAACCGCTGCCAGGGCCCGGCCCCGTCGAGCGAGGCGGCCTCCAGGGTCTCCGGCGGGATGCCCTGGAGGCCGACCAGGAAGAGGATGACCGCGACTCCGGTCGCCTGCCAGGCGTTGGCGAGGATCAGCACCAGCGTGTTGCCCGGCCACTCCAGCAGCCATCCCCGCGAAAGGGAGCCCAGCCCCACGGCGCGGAGCAGTTGGTTGAGCGCGCCGTCGGACGTCAGCATGTAGTTCCACACGACGGCGACGGCGGTACCGGAGAGCGCGTACGGCGCGACCACGCACAGCCGGGCGAAGCGGGACCAGCGGGTGGCGTCCGTCATGCAGGCGATGGCCAGTCCCAGCACGACGGGCAGCAGCACGGTACCCGCCACCCAGATCAGAGTGTTCTCGACCGACCGCACCAGATTCTCGTCGGTGAAGAACTCCGTATAGTTGTCGAGCCCGGCGAAGCCCGGGACCCGGCGGTCGTCGAAGAGGCTGCGCTGGATGGTGACGGCGAAGGGTGCCAGCAGCAGCACCCCGACGAAGAGTACGGCCGGGGCCAGGAACGCGCCGGAGGCCAGGCGTTCGCGCAGCGGGGCTCCCCGGCGGGGGCCGGGACGCCGCAGGGCGCGGAGGCGTTGCGGCGCGGGAGCGCCGGGGGTGGAATTCTCGGGGCCGGAGCCGGGCAGGGGCCGGGTGGTGGATGTGCTCATGCTTCGTCCCGCTTCCAGGCGTCCCACTCGTCCGCGGCCCGCTCGGCCATCCTGCGCAGGGTGTTCTCGGCCGAGGTCTGGCCGGTCATGAAACTCGCCAGGTCCTGGGTGTTGCCCTGGACGAGGTTGGGCGGGCTGGCCTCGCCGTACCGGATCAGACGGGTCATCCGCCCTCTGGTGATGGTCTCCTTGATCTCGGCCACGACCGGGTTGCCGGCCCGGACGACGGGATTGGCGGAGCCGTCGTTCAGGTAGTCGGTCCACACGCGCTGGACGGAGGGGGTGAGCCAGGCGCCCGCGCTGGCCATGGCTGCCTCGTGCCGGGTCGCGCTGCGGGGGACGGCGAGTGCGGCGCTTTCGGTGATCACGGACTTGCGGGTGCCCTTCCTGACGGTCGGGAGGAGGAAAGCGCCGTAGTCCTTGTTCGGACGCATCCCGACCTCCTCGAAGCCGTGCGCCGACCAAGTGCCGTACAAGAACATGCCCAGTCGGCCCGCTTTGAGCCCGGCGGCCCCGTTGCTCTGGTCGAAGTCCGGCGACGTCGTCCAGCCCCTGCGCATGAAGTCCTGCCAGATGCCCATCGCCTGGCGGGGCACGTCGTCGGTGTAGCGGGCCCTGCCCGCCGTGAGCGCGCGGTAGAAGCCAGGGTCGATCTTGCTGATCAGCTCCTGGAACCACTGATAGGCGGGCCAGCCCCCGTACTGGGTGGCGACGAAGGGGGTGACCTTGTTGCGTTTCAGGACCCCGGCGCAGTGCAGCAGCTCGTCCCAGGTGGCGGGCGGGCGCAGTGCGAGACGGGCGAAGACGCGCTTGTTGTAGAACACGACGTAGTGGGACTCATAGAGCGGGATGCCGTAGACCCTGCCGCGGTAGGACATGGAGGCGCGCTGCGTCCCGCGGACCCAGCCCTTGTTCTCGTAGTTCTCCCACAGCCGCGACAGGTCGGAGAGACGGCCGCCGCGCGCCAGCGACTTGAGCTCGTAACCGGCCCCCCACTTGATCAGGTCAAAGGCCCGGGAGGTCTGCAGCGTCATCTGAGTGACCTGCTTGTAGGAAATGGCCTCGGGGTTGGACAGCGGACGAAGCGCAGAGCCGGTCAGGGGTTTCAGCGCCTGGCCCGCCTGGCGGTAGCCATCGTCCCAGCTGCCGTTGTCGGTGCTGATGCTCACCGTCCCGGGCACGGCGGCAGTGCTGTCTCCCCTGGCGCAGCCGGAGATTGCCAGTCCCGCCACTCCCGCGCCGGCAGTCGCGAGGAAGCGGCGACGGCCCAGCGCCGGGGGAGAACCCGTCTGCGTGGTGTCGAACGATCTCATAGCCGCCCTTTCGCCGGGGTGTGTGGCGTATGGAAGTCACGTCCTGCCAGGGCCCCGCGGGCCCCTGTGCCGCCCGGTCGCGGCAGTCAGCGCGCTGGTGTGCGGCTCCGTGCCGGGTGATGGGGGGAGGGCTGGTGCAGTGCGAGGAGGTTAACGAGAACATTGGCGACTCACAAGGGTTTGAGACCAGCACGCTGCGTTAACACCCCTAAGGCGCACTTCAGGCTTATGAAGGGGGTGCAGCGTGCGGGGGTAGCCCAGCGGGCAGCTATTGGTATCGTTAACTCGCCTTGCACTCTTCGCGTGACATTCCTTTGCCAGGAGGAGCCGTGCAGTACCAGCCCCGCCCGTATGAGCGACGCCCCTGCTGTGCGCCGAGCGGCTCCGCCGTCTCCGCCGACCGGAATGCCATGGCGCCGCCGCCGACGCCTGCCGCGTCCCCCTGTCCGGCTGGGCGCCCCCGCGCCTTGTCGAGCTTCTGGGTGACGCAGCCATGACTGGCCTGATGGACCCTCCCCCTGGCAAGGCGGCGGCCGCGGAGGCGCCGTCCGAAGAGGTGCCGTCCACTCCCGTGCTGGAGACCGGCGGCACGGACGTCACGGCCGCACTGGCAGAGGCCGCCTCCGGGATTCCCCTGGCGCTCTCCCTCGTACGGGCGCCCTTGAACGCCGACGGCAGCGCCAGCGACATCCTGGACGTCCTCGCCGCGACGGCTGGCCACCACGCACTCCACCAGCCCTGCACCCCGTACTGGGGCGTCGCCACCCCGGGCCCGTGCGGCTACGCAACAGGAACCGGCCGGTTCCGCGGCATCGGCAAGTTCGAGGCACTGCGTCGCGTGGACGTGGCGGAGGGGCTCCGCACGCGGCTCGGCCACGCCGTCGGCACACTGCGCTTCCTCAACGACGCCGGCGCCTTCGCACTCGGCGAGCACCCCACCGGCACCGCCGCCGGACACGACCGCGTCGTGCACCTCACGCTCGGCACCGGCGTGGGCTCAGCCTTCCTCAACCGCGGGAGCCCGGTCCGTCACTGCCCCCACGTGCCGCGAGCGGTACGCGGTGCTGTCGGCAGAGGGCGGGGCGGGCAGCCTCCGCGTGGTGCGGGAGACAGCCGCTCGCTCCGCAGAGGGTGGTTCGGACGCGCGGTGCGCCATCGGCTACGCTTTCCGGGCGCTGGGGCGGGTGTCGGCCACCTGGTGCCTGGGGTCCGGGCCGACCGCGGTCGTAGTCGGGTGTTCGGGCTCGGCCTCATGGGACCTCGTCGCAAGACAACTGGTCGGCTCCCGGACGGAGGAAGCCTGCACCGACGGAGCCCCGGTGCTGCTACAGGCGCCGTGCGCCGCCGACGCACCGTTGACGGGAGCCGCGCGATGGGCCCTCGACCACCGGCGGCAACGAGCCCGCACACCGAAGACGGAGACGTGACGTGACCAGCAACCGAGCCGGTGGTGCCCCCACCATGCGTGACGTCGCAGCGCTCGCACAGGTGAGCGCCATGACCGTCTCCCGGGTCCTCAAGGACGACCCCGGCGTCAGCGCCGGCACACGGGAGCGCGTCCTGTCCGCCGTCGGGGAACTCGGGTACCGGCGCAACGAGACCGCGCGCAGCCTCCGCCTCGGCGGCAGCAGAATGATCGGGTTGGTAGTCACCAACCTGGCCAACCCCTTTTACTCCCGTCTCGCGCTGGGTGTCCAGGAAGTGGCCGCCGAGGAGGGCATGCGGGTGCTGCTCAGCAACACGGCGGAGCAGCTTGAGCGCGAGCGCGAACTCGTCGAGGACCTGGTCTCCCATCGGGTCGAGGGCATGATCGTGGTACCCGCCGCCAGTCGTCAGGAACACCTCGCCCGGGCCATGGAGGCCCTGCCCATGGTGCTGGCGGCACGGCCGCCGGAGGGCATGGACACCGACTGCGTCCTCGTCGACGACTTCCACGGCGCCCGGGAGGCGACCGCCAGGCTGCTGGACGCCGGCCACCGCGACATCGGCTTCCTCGGCAATCCCCCCACCCTCTACACCGGAGCCGAACGCTTCCGCGGCTTCTGGGCGGCTCACGAGGAGTTCGGCTTGCAGCCCGCCGAGCACCGCGTGCGCCGGGGGCTCACCGACATCGCCACGGCGGAGGCGATGGCCCGTGATGTGCTGAGCGGGGAGCCGGCGCCCACGGCGCTGTTCTGCACCAACAACAGGATCACCCAGGGCGCCGTCCGCGCCGTGCGCCGCCTGGGCCTGCAGACCGCCCTGGCGGGTTTTGACAACTTCGAACTGGCCGACGTCCTTCAACTGCCTCTGACCATCGTCTCCTACGACGCCGACGAGATCGGCCGGCAGGCGGCCCGCCTGCTCATCGACCGCATCAAGCACGGCAGTGACACCACGCGGCCGAGCCGCCGCGCCGTCGTACCGACCACCGTCCTTCAGTACGACGGCATGCCCCGGCCCGAGTAGTACCGCGGGCCGAACCGCACCGGCCCACAAGCACGGCTGTTTCCCACCGTCACTCCGGCATACCCACTTACCCGTCCCACCCGCTGCCGACGACCTTCGTCGCGCACGCGTCGCCCCGGCATGCCCGCATTGCAGGAGGTAACCGCCATGACATCCAACCGCTTTCTGTGGGAGGCGACACCCGTCCACCACACCGGGGCCTGGCCCCTTACGGACGGCCTCCCGACCCTCTTCGTGGACCTCTCACGTCCCGACGCTCCCTGGCCCGCAGTGCACCCTGGCATCCACGACGCCGACGGCGGGCACCGGGCGCACCGAATCGTAACCGCGTTCGACGTCGTGCACTCCGAGGACGCCGTGCTGCACCTGGAGTACGCCGCGGAACGCGGACCCTGCCCCGACCTGGAGGTCACCCTGGACGGCCGGAAGTCCCTCCACCACCTCACCGTGGAACGCGCCCGTCGAACTACCCGCGGCATGGCTCGCTCCCGGGCGTCACGAACTGACCGTCACCACCGCCCTGGACGAGCCGGCCGCCACCGGCACGACCGAGCCATGGCACCTGGACACCGCCCACCGCCCCGGTGAGGAACTCCCCCTCCCGCGAACCCAGTACGGCAAGTGGTTCGGCTCCTACCTGCGCTGGACGGCCGTACGGCTGGAGCGAGCCACCGCGCCACTGCGCCGCGAACCCTCCTACGCGCTGCGCACCACACCGCTGTACCTGCACGGCGAGCCAGACCCCGTTCCGCTGGTCGAACTGACGGTGGACTTGCCCGCGGACACTCCGCACCCCGGCCGCCTCACCCTGGAGCACCCGACCGGCACCCTCACGCTCCCCGGTCCACCGGCCGACCGGGACTTCGGGATGATCCGCCGTCGGTTCCCGGTCCCCGGTTTCACCGACAGCGGCGACTTCACCGTCCGTGCCGACGGTACGGAGGTGCACCGCGCGAGCCTCGTCCCGGCCCGCCGCTGGACCCTGCACCTCATCCCCCACGTCCACCTCGACCTCGGCTTCACCGACACCCAGGCCAAGGCCATCGAGCTGCACTGCCGCAACATCGACAAGGCCCTGGACCGTCTGGACCAGGACGCCGCCTTCCGTTTCAGCGTCGACGGGGCCTTCGTCGTCCGCGAGTACCTGCGGACCCGCTCCCCGCGGCGCCGTGAGCGTCTGCGAGAAGCGATCGCCGCCGGGTCCATCGGCGTCAACACCTTCCACAGCAACCTGCTGACCGGCATCACCCACCTCGAAGAACTGCGCCGCGCCCTGGACTTCGGCCTCACGCTCCCACCCGGCCCGGGCACCGTCCCGCGCTACGCCAACATCACGGACGTGCCAACCTGGACCGGTTGCATGCCCTCCGTTCTGCGCACCGCGGGGATCGACGCGTTCGTGGGGATGTCGAACCACCACCGCGCCGCCACCGAGGACAGCGACGAGGTCCACCTGGCCTCCCCCGTACGGTGGCGGGCGCCCGACGGCAGCGAGGTGCTGGCCCACTTCGCCGACCACTACTCCCAACTCCGCTTCATCGCCGCCGATCCCCAGTCGGTCGCGGGAGCGGTCAACGGCCTGGAGCGCTACCTCGAGCGCTACGAACGCCCCGACTACCTGCCCTCGGACCTGGCTTTGATCGGCACGCACGCGGACAACGAAGACCTCGCCGACGGCGACACCGGCTTCGCTGAACGCTGGAACGCGGCCTTCGCCCACCCCCGCATCCGCATCTCCACCTTCGCCGACTACCTCGGCGCGGTGGCCCCCATCCGGGACCGGCTGCCGGTGCACCGGGCGGAGGGCGGCAGCTTCTGGGAGGACGGCCCCGCCTCCTCCGCCGCGGACGCTGCCGCCTACCGCACGGCCCAGGTGCTGCTGCCCGTCGCCGAGCAACTCGGCGCCGCCGTCCAGCTGCTGGACGAGCGCTACCGTCCGCACCGTGAAGCGCTCGACCGCGCCTGGGACGGGCTGATCATCGGCGGGGAGCACACCTGGACCTGGGCCCGCGCCGCCGCGCACCCGCACGCCCCGCACATCGAGGACCAGCTCCATTGGAAGCGTCGCGCCATCGACGACGCCGCCCGCATCTCGCTCGACGAGAGCCGCCGTGCGCTGAGCCAGCTCGCCGAGGTCCTGGGCGTGGACGGGCCGTGCGTGCTGGTGCACAACCCCCACCCCTGGGCGGCGAGGCTCACTGCGGAACTGGACCTGCCCGAGGCAAGCGTGCCCCTGGACGCGGCGGGCCGGCCCGTCCCCTTCGAGGTGCTGAGCGACTGCGCGGGGATGCTCCGGGTGCGTCTGGTGCTCGATGAGATGCCGGCCTTCGGCTACCGCTGCCTGCCCCTGAGCACCAGCGCCGGAACCGTGCCCGCCGGGGAAGCACCGAAGGCGGAGGCCGCCACCGCGGACTCGGCGGCCGGAGACGAACGCGCCCCCGTCCGGCCCCTCTCCCCCGGCCAGCGGGTGACCAGCCGCGTGTGGGACGTACATCTGCGCGAGCGGGACGGCCTCCCCTTGAGCCTGCGGTACCGGCCGTCGGGGCAAGAACTTCTCGATCCCGAGGCGCCGTTCGCGCTCGGTGAGCTGGTCCGCCTTACGGCCGCCAGGGCGGCGGACAGCGCGCCGCACGACCGTACGCTCATGGCGCAGTTGGACTCTCGCTACCACGAGGGCGCCCCCACGCCCCTGGTGGAGGACCGGCCCGTCATGCGGCTGCTCGGCCTGCGCGACACCCCCGACGGGGTGCGGCTGCGCTGGGAAGGCGCCGGCGCGGGAGTCACCGACGTCACGATGGAGCTGCTGCTCCGCGACACCACCGGAACCTGTGAACTGACCGTCGAGCTGACGAAGCAGGCCGTGCTCGACATGGAGTCGACGTCCGTCGCCTTCCCGTTCCGGGTGCAGGACCCGACCGTGCGCTACGACAGGCAACTGGGCTGGGTGCAGCCGTCCTCGGACCACGGTCCCGGCTCATCCAACGAATGGCTGTCGGCGAGCTCGGCCGTCACCGTCACCGCACCCGACGGCCCGGGCATTGTGTGGTCAGCCCCCGACAGCCCCCTGTTCTCCTCCTCCGACCTGGTCCGCGGCACCTGGCCCTCGCGGTTCACCGAGACGAACGGATACCTGTACGCCTACGTGATGAACAACTTCTGGCCGTGCAACACGCCGCCCGCACAGCCGGGGCGCCTGCGCTTCCGCTACGCCTTCGCTCCTGCGGCACAGCACTCCTCGGAAGCCGCTTCCCGCTTCGGTGCCGAGGCACGCCTCGGCGCGCTGGCCCAGGAGACAAGCCTGCTGGACCGCTTTCCCGAGGGCCGCCCCCCGCACTATGCCGAAGGCACCCTGCTGAACCTGGGTACTGGGCCCGACTGCCGCATGAGCCTGTCCTGTGACGACGAGGACCGCCTCACGCTGCGACTCGCGAACCTCAAGGCCGAGGCGCAGGAGGTCTCCCTGCGCCTCCCGGACGGCCACCGCCCCTCGATTCCGACCGCCGACATGAAAGCCGATCCCGAGGGCAACTTGCACCTGCTGCTTCCCCGCTACGGTGTCGCAGAACTGCTCCTCGTCCCCCGTTCCCGGCTGGGGTGAGTGAGGTTCGGCCGGGGCTTGGCGGGACCGCACGGTGAGTGACAGCTCAAAGGTTCACAACTGAAGCGTGCGGCGCAAGCCTTTTGCGTCAGTGCGCCTTCTCCCGACCTGGCCCGGCCGGCCCGCACGGCCGGGCCAGGTCGGAGAAGCGCCACTGGCCGGATGATGTGCGTCAGCTGCGGCGCACAGGGAAGAGCGGCGAAGCACAGGCCCGTCGATGATGCCGGTCTGACAGCCTTCACACCGAAGGAAGAGACGACGTCGGAGCGGGTCAGGAGCGGTTATCCGCATCGAGAGGGGCCGGTTCCGCTGCTGCTGCCCACCCCGTTACCTTCTTCATGGCTCCGCAATGGGGCCTCCGGCCTTCGGGTCCGGCATGACTTCCCCCTCCTGTTGTTGATGATCCGGGGGGTGGTCCTACCTTGTTGATGGGTCGGATGGTCTGTCGTACGGTCCGGAGGATCCAGTGGCCCCGGGTATGGCTTGGGGGTGGTTGCCTGCAACGGTTCCTGTGACACCTGGCCGCCCGGGGCCGCACGACGACTCGACCACTGATGAGGAGCTGCGAGCCCACGGGTATCGCTGAGTAGGACCATTCTTGAGGGGTCGTCCGGATCGAAGCACGTCGCACGACCGGAGGAACCATGGCCTGGAACTGGGCGGGAACCGATATCGGCAAGGCTCATAGGCACGAGCCCAGTAGGCGCCACGGGATGAACGTGAAAGCTCGACAGCCGCCGCAGATGCCGGATGCACCGCAGCAGCGCCGATACGGCTCCCTCAGCCGCCGTGCCGGCCTCGCCCCGACCACCCGTAGCTCGGACTCCTCGGGCTGCGGCGACAGCACTCCAAAACCGTAGTCGCCGCTCTGTTCGATCCACTTCGCGCACCCGATGACAACAAAATGAGGAGGGCCAGCACTACGCACAGGCCCTTCTCAACCTCGCCCGATGGCGAGCCGGCGTGCTCCCCCGCGTTGCTCCGCGACCGGGCCGCAAACCTTGTTGACCCTTGACAGAAGCCACAGAAGTACCCTTCGTGTATCACCGGTTAAGGTCCATCACGGGTACG